>NZ_CAMLJP010000028.1 GCF_946480385.1 uncultured Azospirillum sp. | reverse complement strand
TCAAGCCGCCGCCCGACGTCGACAGCGGGCTGATCGACGCCGAGTATCTCAGCGGCCTCTATACCGCCGAGAATCGCATGGTGACTCTGCTGAACGTGGACAAGCTGTTCGCGGGCGAGCATGTCGATCAGGACGCCGTCCCCCGCGCCGCCCTGGAATCGACCTGACCGCAGCAAGCTGCCGAGCCCCCGGCAGGCAAGCCGCAACGAAAAGCAATAAAAAGAGGAAACGTCACCGATGGCCACCGACGGTACGATCGCCAAAGCCGGCACCTTCCTCAGCAACATGCGCATCGCCAAGCGGCTTTGGCTGGCCTTCGGCCTGCTGCTGGCGCTGATCGCCGCCCAGTCGGGCACCGGCATCTTCGGGCTGGACGGGCTGCACCGCCGCATCGACAGCGTCATCGCATCGGGCGATCTCGCCGTCTTCGCCAAGGATCTGGAAACCCGTCTGGCCGCCGAGCGGCTGCAGACCCGCGAATACATCAACATCGGCTCGACCGAGGCGCTGGACCGCCTGCGCGTCCTGCGCGGCGAGTTCGACCAGGCGATGGCGACCCGGCAGGCCAGGCTGAAGGCTTCGCCCCAGGCCGCAGCCTTCGCCGAGCTGAGCAGCCTGCACTCCGCCTACCATGAGCGGTTCGAGGCTGTGCGCGCCGTGCGCGAACGGGCCGACCGCCTGCTGCACGAGCGCATGGACCCGCTGGGCGTCCAGGTGACCAAGCGGCTGGAGGACATGGTGTCCGCCGCCGAGACCTCGGGCGACAAGGACTTCGCCTTCGGCGCGCAGGAGGTGGAGAACCGCTGGCTGATGACCCGCTTCCAGGCCAACCGCGCCATCGGCCTGCGCGACGCCGCCGCCGCGGCGCAGGTCGAGGCGGTGGGCAAAGCGATGAGCGAGAGCATCGCCCGACTGTCTTCCGTGGTCCGCAGCAATGGCAGCCTGCTGGCGGCCCTGCGCGAGATCGATGCCCGCGCCGCCGATTACCGCACCGCCTTCCGCGACGCGATGGCCGCCAACGACGATGCAAAGCGGCTGACCGACGAGCTTGCCGCCGCCGCAACGGCGATCAACCGGGCCATCGACGGCATCGTCGCCTCCATCGCCGCCAGCGCCAAGGCAACCGAGGAGGAGGCCGGGAGCGAGGCCGCCTTCACCATCCGCCTGACACTGGGTCTGGGGCTGCTGTCGCTGGTGATCGGCATCGTCGCCGCCAACCGCATCGCCGCCTCGATCATTGGGCCGGTGACCGGCATCCGCCGGGTGATGACCGACCTGACCGAAGGCAAGCTGTCGGTCAGCGTCCCCCACACCGGCCAGCAGGACGAGCTGGGCGACATGGCCCGCGCCGTCGCCGCCTTCAAGGACGAGGCGGTGGAGGCCCTGCGCTCCCGCATCGCGCTGGAACGGGTGTCGGCCAACATCATGATGGCGGACGTCGACGGCCGCATCCTCTACGCCAACGACTCGATCATGGCCATGTTCCGCCATGCCGAGGCGGACCTGCGCGTCTCGCTGCCCAGCTTCGACGCGAACGCGCTGGTCGGCCGCAACTTCGACGTCTTCCACCGCGACCCCGGCCACCAGCGCCGCCTGCTGGCCGACCTGACCCAGACCCACCGCGGCTTGGCCAAGACCGGCGGCCGGACCTTCCAGGTCATCGCCAACCCGGTGGTCAGCCGCCAGGGAGAGAGGCTGGGCACCGTCATCGAATGGCGCGACCTGACCGAGGAACTGGCGATCGAGGCGGAGATCAGCGCGATGGTGGAGAGTGCCGTGCGCGGCGACTTCACCCACCGCATCGAACTGGACGGCAAGACCGGCTTCTTCCGGCTGGTCAGCGAGGGCATCAACCGGCTGTCCGAGAACATCGCCGCCGTCACCGAGGAACTCGCCTCGGTGCTGGAGGCGCTGTCGCAGGGCGACCTGACCCGCCGGATCGACAAGCAGTATGAGGGCGTGTTCCAGCGGCTGAAGGACGATTTCAACGGCACGGTTTCCCACCTGTCGGAGATCGTCCAGCGCATCGATCAGGCCGCCGGCTCCATCGCCGTCGCCAGCCGCGAGGTGGCGGAAGGCAGCCTGGACCTGTCGGAGCGGACCGAACAGCAGGCCTCCTCGCTGGAGGAGACCGCGGCCAGCATGGAACAGCTCGCCGCCACCGTGCGCTCCAACGCCGACAACGCCCAGCAGGTCAACGGCTATGCCACCGAGGCGCGCAGCGCGGCCTCGCGCGGCGGCGAGGTGGCGACCAGCGCGGTGGAGGCGATGCGCCGGATCGAGCAGTCGTCGCAGAAGATCTCCGACATCATCGGGGTGATCGACGAGATCGCCTTCCAGACCAACCTGCTGGCGCTGAACGCGGCGGTGGAGGCGGCGCGGGCCGGCGACGCCGGGCGCGGCTTCGCCGTGGTGGCGCAGGAGGTGCGGCAACTCGCCCAGCGCTCGGCCCAGGCATCGAAGGAGATCAAGGCGCTGATCATGGACAGCGGCGGACAGGTGCGCGACGGCGTCGACCTCGTGCGCTCCGCCGGCAGCTCCCTGACCGAGATCGTGTCGGGCATCGGCCGCGTCGCCGATCTGGTGTCGGAGATCGCGCGGGCGACCACCGAGCAGGCGTCCGGCCTGGACGAGGTCAACATCGCCATCGCCCAGATGGACGAGATGACCCAGAAGAACGCCGCACTGGTGGAGGAAAGCACCGCCGCCGCCCGCTCGCTGGAGGAGCAGGCCGACCAGCTGCGCCGCCAGATGACCTTCTTCACCCTGGACCGCCAGTCCGCTTCCCGCCAGTCCTTCTCCCGCAAGTCCGCCTGAGGATGCCGCCGGTGCTGCGATGACCGACCGCTCGCCCGCCTTATCGACCGAACCAGCGACACTGCGGCGCTCCCCCGCCGCCCCTCCGGCCGCGGTATTCGGCGGCGCGCGCGAGTTCCATTTCGAGCGGCACCATTTCGACCTGATCGCCGGGTTGCTCTACCAGCTGGCCGGCATCGCGCTGGCCCCGCACAAGGCCGAAATGGTCTATGCCCGGCTGGCGCGGCGCCTGCGCGAGTTGCGGCTGCCCGATTTCGACGCCTATTGCGCCCTGCTGCAGAGCGACGAGGTGGCCGACGAGATCGGCTTCCTGGTCAATGCGCTGACCACCAACCTGACCAGCTTCTACCGCGAATCGCACCATTTCGACTTCCTCGCCTCCACCGTCCTGCCGGAAGTCCGGGAGCTGAACGCCCATCGGTCGAAGCCGCGATTGCGGCTGTGGTCGGCTGGCTGTTCGTCGGGGCCGGAGCCCTACACCATGGCGATGGTTCTGCTCTCCACCATGGGCGCCGATCTGCGCCGCTGGGACGCCCGCATCCTCGCCACCGACATCGACACCCACATGGTGGACACCGCCCGGCGCGGCGTCTATCCGCTGTCGGGCGCCACCGGCATCCCGCCACAGATCCGCCAGCGCTTCACCCAGGATACGAGGCTGGACGGCGAGCCGGCGGTGGCGATGGGCGAGGAGCTGAAACGTCTCGTCACCGTCAAGCCGCTGAACCTGCTGGAACATTGGCCGATGTCCGGTCCGTTCGACGCGATCTTTTGCCGCAACGTGCTGATCTATTTCGACCGCCGCGGCCGGATGCAGGTGATAGAAAACTTCGCCCGGATGCTCCGCCCCGGTGGGTATCTGTTCCTCGGCCACTCGGAGAGCCTGTATGGCGTGTCGAACCTGTTCCGCCAGGCCGGTCCGACGATCTACCGAAGGGACTGAGCGATGAACGCCTCCCCCCTTCCGCGTCACGAGTCAGGACGGACCACTATGCCTCGGCGCTTGGGCAGCGGGCGCTACTTCAATCAGGAATTCAAGGCCGAGACCGTCAAGATCGCACTGGGCCAGCAGGCCGTCAGCGACCGGCCCGACCTGATGATCGCGACGACGCTGGGGTCCTGCGTGGCGGCCTGCATCCACGACCCGGTGCGCGGCATCGGCGGCATGAACCATTTCATGCTGCCCGACCTGCCGGCGAGCGAACTGGAGGGGGCCGGCGTCGCCGCGCGCTATGGTTCGGTGGCGATGGAGCGGCTGATCAACGCGCTGCTGGCGGCGGGTGCCGAACGCCGGCGCCTGCGGGTCAAGCTGTTCGGCGGCGGCCGGGTCATCGAGTCGAGCTACGACATCGGCGGGCTGAACAGCCGTTTCGCCCTGGATTACGTGCGGGCGGAGGGGCTGACACTGGCCGGCCAGGATCTGGGCGGCGGCTCCGCTCGGCGGCTGCATTACTTTCCCCACAGCGGCCGGGCGCTGCGGCGCCTGCTGCGACCGGAGGCGGCGGCCGACACCGTCACCCGCGAACGGCGCTTCATCACCCACCTCAGCCAGACCCCCGAGGAAGGCGAGGTCGAACTGTTCGCGCCCGCCGATCCGGGAGGGAGCTGACCGATGCCCAGACCGATCCGTGTCGTCATCGTCGATGATAGCGCCCTGATGCGCGAGATGCTGAAGGACATCCTGAGCAGCGAAGCGGGGATGGAGGTCGCCGGCGTCGCCCGCGACCCCTTCGAGGCGCGCGAGGTCATCAAGGCCACCAACCCCGACGTCATCACCCTGGACGTCGAGATGCCGAAGATGGATGGACTGTCCTTCCTGGAGAAGATCATGACCCTGCGGCCGACGCCAGTCATCATGGTCTCCTCCCTGACCCGCGAGGGCTCCGACGCCGCCATCCGCGCGCTGGAACTGGGGGCGGTGGACTGCGTCGCCAAGCCCGGCGGCTCGGACGGGCACGGGTTCGAGGCGACGGCGATGGAGCTGGTCTCCAAGATCCGCGTCGCCGCCACGGCACGCCTGACCATGCGCCGCCCGGCCGCCGCGCACGGCGTCCTGCCGACGCCGCGCCGCGCCGGGTCGGGGAAGCGGCTGATCGCCATCGGCGCCTCGACCGGCGGGGTGGAGCGCATCCGCGACGTGCTGGCCGCCATGCCGGCCGATTGCCCGCCCATCGTCATCACCCAGCATATGGGGCCGAGCTACGTGCCCAGCTTCGCGGCCCGGCTCGACCGGCTGTCGGCGCCCACCGTCCGGGTCGCCGTCCATGGCGACAGGCCTGCCCAGGGGCTGGTGCTGATCGCCCCCGGCGACCGCCATCTCGCCATCGTCCGCGACACCGCCGGTTTCGTCTGCCACATCCAGGACACCCCCGCGGTCAGCGGCCACCGGCCATCGGTCGACGTGCTGTTCGCCTCGGTCGCCAAGGCGGCGGGCAACAACGCCGTCGGCGTCATCCTGTCCGGCATGGGCCGCGACGGGGCCATCGGCATGAAGGCGATGTTTGATGCCGGTGCCTTCACCATCGGCGAGCAGGAATCGAGCTGCGTCGTCTATGGCATGCCGCGGGCCGCAAGGGAGGCCGGCGCGGTCGCGGTCGAATTGCCGCTGGCGCAAATCCCCGCCGAAATGCTGCGCGCCTTCGATGCCGTCGGCGAGCGCCCCCGCACCGCCTGATCCGACCGGGCATCCGGGCAAAGTATCCCGGGCAGAGTTTCCAAGGAGCACCAGTATGTTTACCCCCGCTGCCCACGACCCCGTCCAGACCGGCCTCGCGAATGCCGCGCCCCAGGACACGTCCGGAATCTCAGACGGCGCCGGCAAGGTCGCGGTCACCGCGGAGCTTCTGTCGACATGGCTCGGCTTCGCTGATGTGCAGCGCCGCACGCTGGATGTCGTACAGGGCGAGCTGACGCGCACCTCGAACCATGTGGAGGCTTCCACCCTCGACCTGTCGGACCGCTTCCGCGAGTTGGCCCAGAAGGCGCTAGAGCAGTCGGAGCGGGTGGCCCAGATCGTCGCCATGGCCGGGTCGGTCGACATCGACGGCGAGCGGGTGCCGCTCGACACGCTGGTCGTCGGCATGCAGGACGTCATCACCGACATGGTGACCAACATCGTCACCCTGTCGCGCCACGCCATGAGCATGGTCTATCTGCTGGACGACGTGCAGAAGGACGTGGCCGAGCTGGAAAAGTCGATCGGCGACATCGACGGCATCAACCGCCAGACCAACTTCCTGGCGCTGAACGCCACCATTGAGGCCAGCCGCGCCGGCGAGGCCGGGCGCACCTTCGCCGTGGTGGCGCAGGAGGTGCGCCACCTCTCCCGCTCCACCGGCGAGCTGGCCGAGCGCATGCGCAGCAAGGTCACCGCCGTGGTGAAGGGCGTCCGCAACGGCCACGACATCCTGCGCCAGATCGCCAACACCGACATGTCGCCGCAGATGCTGGCCAAGGAGCGCGTCGACAAGACGATGGACAGCCTGGTGGCACAGACCACCCATTTCCAATCGGTGCTGGAAACCGCCGCATCGGTGTCGTCCGACATGTCCGCCACCATCGCCCATGTCATCACCGGCATGCAGTTCCAGGACCTGACCAAGCAGCGGATCGAGGCAATCAACGACAGCCTCGCCATCATGAGTGCCGGACTGGGAGAGCTGGAAACCCGGATCCGCGCCCAGGTGCCCGCCGGCATCGGCGCGCGGGAGCCGGAGGAATGGTTGAACCAGTTGATGGGCCGGTTCACGCTCAGCGAGATGCGCGAGCGCTTCGTCCGCAAGCTGCTGCTGGAAGGCACTGCGCTGGACGAAAACGGTGTGCTCGACCTCAATGTCCCAGGAGGAAGCGGCTCCGGCGGTGATATTGAACTCTTCTAGCGCAGTGCGCCCGCCGCTTATACAGTGAACACTTTTCCGGAAAGACGGGCTTATGGATTACGGCATAGAAGTGCGCGATCAGGAGGCGGTGGTCCGCCTGCGCGGTCGCCTCACCTTTAATGACCATGCAAAGTTGCGGACCCTGATCGGCGAGATGGGGCAGAACAAGCTCAAGCGCCAGGTGCTCGACCTGTCGTCGCTGGAGTTCGTCGATTCCGCCGGCATCGGCATGCTGTTGATCGCACGGGAGGAGATGGACCGCGCTGCCAAGCAATTCGTTCTGCGGGGCGCCACCGGTCAGGTGAAGCGGGTGCTGACCGTGGCGCAGATCGCCAAGATCGTTCCGATGGAGGACTGATCCCGGTGAGCGACGGGACCACCCAGAGCACGGCCCAGAGCAAGGCCCGGTGCACGACCGAGATGATCGGTTGCCGCACCCGCTTCGCCAGCCTCGCGGCTCCGGGGATGCCGGCCGAGCGGCTTGCCCGGCTGGCGCAGACTCTGGGGCTGGCGCCGGCCACGGAGCCCGCCGGGTCGGTGGCGTTGGCCGTCCTGCTGACCGGAGCAGACCCCGGCAGCGATGCCGACGAGCTGTGGCTTCCCCCAGTCGCCGCCTGGATCGAGCCGCCGGCCTGTAGCGACGCCTCCGGACTGGCCCCGCTGCTCGCCGAAGCCGCGGACAACGACCTCTACCTCAACCTGACCACCGCCACCGCCCATGATCTCCAACTCGGCGGACGGCTGCTGGCCGCGCTGAGCGCACGTCATCCGCTGGAGGGAGATCGCCGCGACGACCTGGAACTGGCCCTGCATGAGGCGGTCAGCAATGCGCTGGTCCATGGCAACCTGGGCGTCGCCGGCATGAAGGAGCTGAGCGCGCAGGAACTGGAACGCTTTTCCCGCGACCTGGGCGACCGTCTGGCCGACCCGACGCTGGCCGCCCGCCGCATCGTCATCGCGGTGCGGATTGAGCCGGCGCAGGATGGCCGGGCACTGGCGACGGTGGAGGTCACCGACGAAGGCGCCGGCTTCACTCCCGGCCCACGCACCAGTTCCGGCGCCTCCGGCCGCGGCCTCGACCTGATCGGCAACATCGCCGAAGAGCTGGAGATCGGAAATGGCGGCCGCAGCATCCGCCTGAGGTTCCGGCTGTGACCGCGTCTGGATGGCATAGCCCCGGCTGCGAAGCCATGTCGGCGCCGCCGGACGGATTCGCCGAACAGCAGCGACCGGATGGCCACACCTGTGCATGCCAGGAACCCGACTGCACCGTCCTCGATTGCCCGATCCTGGTGGTGGACGACACCGCCTTCAACCGGACGCTGATCGGCGCCTTCCTCGCCAAAGCCGGCTTCCGCAGGGTCTCCTTTGCCGCAAGCGGGCTGGAGGCTCTGGCAATGATTGAGGTTGCCGTCCCCGACCTGCTGATCCTCGACATCATGATGCCGGGAATGGACGGGTTCGAGGTCTGCCGCCGCCTGCGTGCCATGCCGGAGACGGCCGACCTGCCGATCCTGGTGCAGACCGCGCTGTCGTCCGGCGAGGACCGCAACCGTGCGTTCGCCGCCGGCACCACCGATCTGGTGTCGAAGCCGCTGGAGCGCACCGAACTGCTGGCCCGCGTGCGCATCCATCTGGAAGACCGCGTGCTGATCCGCCGCCTGCAGGCCTATCGCGCACGGGTGGAGGCGGAACTGTCCATCGCCCGGTCGATGCATGAGCATCTGCTGCCGACCCCGGCGCAATGCGATGCGGTGGCCGCCGCCGCCGGCTGCCGCCTGCGGGCCCACAGCGCGATCTCCCCCCATCTCGGCGGCGACCTGTGGGGGCTTTTGCCGCTCGGCGGAGGGCGATTCGGCGTCTATCTGCTGAATGTCGCCGGCCGCGGTGTCTCGGCGGCGCTGAACGCCTTCCGCCTGCATACCCTTCTGCAGGAGCTTGGCCCCGTCCACGGCCGGGATGCCGCCGGCCTGCTGACCGCGCTGAACGACCGCGCCGCCGGGCTTCTGGCCGCAGGGGAAAAGGCGACCATGACCTATGGGGTGGTGGACGGCGAGGCCGGGCGCTTCATCCACGCCTCGGCCGACGGCGCGCCGCCGATGATCCTGGATGACGACGGCGGACCGCGTTTCGGTCTGGCCACCGGCCTGCCGATCGGTATCGCCCCCGGCACCCGCTATCGCAGCGAAATGATGGAACTGCCGCGCGGCGGCGTGCTGGCGCTCTACTCCGTCGCCGTGCTGGAAGCGCTGGACGCCGGCGGAACCGGCATCGGGCTCGGCTGGATGATCGCCCGCGCGGTGGCGGAGGGCGAAGGCTTCGACGCGGTGGTCCGCTCGCTGGGCTTTGCGCTGGGCCAGGGCAGCGGCGACGACCACACCTTGCTGTGGATCGAGCGGGAGACGGCGCCATGACCGGATCCCCGCCGCCCGGCCTGCTGCCGATCGAGACGCGCGATGCCTTCGACGGGCTGGCCGGTGCCCGCGTATTGGTCGTCGACGACAACCGCATCAACCGCCATCTGCTGCTGGCCTTGCTTGAGCGCGGCGGCATCACCCTGATCGAGCAGGCGGAGGACGGGCATGACGCCCTGGTCCGGATCGAGCGGTTCAAACCCGACCTCGTGCTGCTCGACCTGATGATGCCGCAGATGGACGGGTTCGAGATGTGCCGGCGCCTGCGCGCCGACCCGCGCTGGAAATCACTGCCGGTCCTGGTGCAGTCCAGCCTGAGCCGGGCGGAGGATCGCGCCCGCGCCTTCGCCGCCGGGGCCACCGACTATGTCACCAAGCCGATCAACGCGGTGGAGTTGCTGGCCCGCGTCCGCATCCATCTGCGCAAGCGCACCATGCTGCGCGACCTGCAGCAGTATCACAGCCGCACGGAAGCCGAACTGGAGCTGGCCCGCGCCATGCAGGCCCGGATGCTGCCCGGCCCCGACCGGCTGGCGGAGCTGGAGGCGGCGACCGGCATCGCCATTCACACCCATTTCGCCCCCTCGTCCGAGCTGGGCGGCGATTTCTGGGGAATCAATCGGCTGCCGGACGGCCGGGTGGCAATCTATCTGGTCGATTTCTCCGGCCATGGCGTCGGGGCGGCGCTGAACACCTTCCGGCTGGACGCCATTTGCCGCCAGATCGGCAGCACGGAGCTGAGCCCGGCGGAGTTCCTGGCCGCCGTGAACCGGCGGCTGTGCGGGCTGCTGCCCTGCGGCCAGTTCGCGACGATGCTGACCGGCGTGATCGACCCGGCGGCCGGCCTGTTCCACTATGCCTCGGCCGGATCGACGGCGCCGATGATGTGGCATCCCGGCGACGAGGCGCCGCGGCTGGGCGACGGCAGCGGCCTGCCGCTCGGCCTGCTGGCGTCGGCCAGTTACGACAGCCGCCTGATGCCGATGCCGCCCGGCGCCCGCCTGTTCCTCTATTCCGACGCCGCCATCGAGATCCCGATCGGCGGCGAAGACAGCCACGAGGTTCTGGACGAATACGGCCTCGCCACCCTGTTCGCCCGCCGTCTGCAGGAGCCGGACGACGCCGCCCTGCTGTCCGGCCTGCTCGACGACCTGACGGCGACCGGCCCCATCGACGACGACCTGACGGCGCTGCTGCTGACGCGGCGGAAGTAATACCGCGTGCGGGAGGGACCGCGCCGGAAAGCTATCCGCCACAAAGCAAAAAGGCCGCTCCCGAAGGAGCGGCCTTTCGCGTTCGGCGGGAGCCGACCGATCAGCGCGAGTAGAACTCGATGACCAGGTTCGGTTCCATCTGGACCGGGTACGGGACGTCGGCCAGCAGCGGGGCGCGGACGAAGCGGCCCTTCAGCGCGCTGCTGTCGACTTCCAGGTAATCGGGGATGTCACGCTCGCCGGAAGCGGAGGCTTCCAGGATCAGCGCCATCTGCTTGGACTTGGCGCGCACCTCGACGGTGTCGTTGTCCTTGATGCGGGCCGACGCGATGTTCAGGCGACGGCCGTTGACCAGGATGTGGCCGTGGTTGATCAGCTGGCGCGCGGCGAACGGGGTCGGCGCGAACTTCATGCGGTAGACCACCGCGTCCAGACGACGCTCCAGCAGGCCGACCAGGTTCTCGCCGGTGTCGCCCTTGCGGCGGACGGCCTCGGCATAGATGCGGCGGAACTGCTTCTCGCCGATGTTGCCGTAGTAGCCCTTCAGCTTCTGCTTGGCCATCAGCTGCAGACCGTAGTCCGACGGCTTCTTACGGCGCTGGCCGTGCTGGCCCGGGCCATACTCGCGCTTGTTCAGCGGGCTCTTGGCACGGCCCCACAGGTTGACGCCAAGGCGGCGGTCGATCTTGTACTTGGACTCTTGACGCTTGCTCATAACGCTCAGGCCTCGTTGGACACGAGTTGATGTTGTCCCGGTAGTTCCATCCGCCCTGTTACAGGCGGCGGACGGGGCGTCAAAGATTGCGCGCGCCCGCTTTCCCAGGAGGTGAAGGCGCGCACAATACCCATTGGCGTGCGGGAGTCAAGCCTCACGGCCTATCCGGAACTTCTTGCGTCCTCCCGCCCTTTTGCGCTCCCTTTCCGGGCACCGCAAGCTGCAGGCAGGAATGACGCGATGGAACGGGTGGAGTGCGTGGTCGTCGGGGCGGGCGTGGTCGGGCTGGCGGTGGCGCGGCGGCTGGCGCAGGCCGGGCGCGAGGTGATCGTGCTGGAGGCGGCCGACGCCATCGGCACCGGCACCAGTTCCCGCAACTCCGAGGTCATCCATGCCGGCATCTATTATCCCACCGGCAGCCTGCGCGCCCGGCTGTGCGTGCCCGGCCGCGACGCGCTCTATGATTATTGCGCCGCCCACGGCGTCGAGCATCGCCGCGTCGGCAAGCTGATCGTCGCGACGGAGGAGAACCAGTTGCCGAAGCTGGCGGCGATCCGCGCCCAGGCCGCCGCCAACGGCGTCACCGACCTGACCGAAATCGACGCCGACACCGCGCGGACGTGGGAGCCCAACCTGCGCACTGTCGGCGCCCTGCTGTCGCCCTCGACCGGCATCATCGACAGCCACGGGCTGATGCTGGCCCTGCTGGGCGACGCGGAGGAGGCCGGTGCGATGCTGGCGCTGCTGAGCCCGCTGACGCGCTCGCACCGCACCGCCACCGGTTTCGAACTGGAGGTCGGCGGAGCGGAGCCGATGCGCATCGCCTGCTCCACCCTGGTCAACGCCGCCGGGCTGGGCGCCTGGGGCGTGGCGCGCGGGCTGGAGGGTCTGGACCCCGCCCATGTGCCGCCGCGCATGCTGGCAAAGGGCAACTACTATGCGCTGGCTGCCGGTCGCTCGCCCTTCTCGCGGCTGGTCTATCCGGTGCCGGTCGAAGGTGGGTTGGGCGTCCACCTGACGCTTGACCTTGCCGGACAGGCCCGATTCGGTCCCGACGTGGAATGGCTGGGCGACATCGCCGATCCGGTCGACTATGCCGTCGATCCCGCCCGTGCCGACTCCTTCTATGGCGCGGTGCGGGCCTATTGGCCGGAGCTGCCGGACGGCGCGCTGGTGCCGGCCTATTCGGGCGTGCGGCCGAAGCTGAGCGGGCCGGGACAGCCGCAGGCCGACTTCCTGATCCAAGGGCCGGACACCCATGGGGTGGATGGGCTGGTCAACCTGTTCGGCATCGAATCGCCGGGCCTGACCTCCTGCCTCGCCATCGCTGACGCGGTGGCGATGGCGCTTGGCGAGGCGTCTGAAATTCTTAACCAATCCTGAGGCTCACAGGGTTCTTGACCGCGACCTCGGCTCTCCCAATCTATAGGCATGGCGGCGCCGGCCGATGCTGGGCCGCCGACCCGCCGGGCGCCGGAAACGGGCCCATCTTTCGCAACTCGCTCCCGTCGTGAGGAGGATGCGTCGTGACGACTCGCCTTTCGCTCTTCAACAGCCCACTGCTGCTTGGCTTCGACCAGTTCGAGCGGACGCTCGACCGGATCGCCAAGAATTCGGCCGAAGGCTACCCCCCCTACAACATCGAGCAGATCGGCGACGACGGCCTGCGCATCACGCTCGCCGTGGCCGGCTTCACCTCCGATGACCTGTCTGTCCAGATCGAAGACAACCAGCTGGTCATCCGCGGCCGCCAGACCGACGACAAGTCGCGCGTCTACCTGCACCGCGGCATCGCCGCGCGACAGTTCCAGCGCAGCTTCGTCCTGGCCGAGGGGATCGAGGTGGTGGGCTGCTCGCTCGACAACGGGCTGCTCAACATCGACCTGACCCGCCCGATGCCGGAGCCGAAGGTCCGCACCATCAAGATCGAGCAGCCGAAGAAGGCCGCCGGCGGCGCCATGCCCCGCACCATCGACGTGTCCGCCGATGGCCGGGATGACTGATCGCCCGAAAGACTGATCCCTGGGATGTATGATCCAGGTCACAGCCTTCACTCCTGTTCTCCGACACTCTACCCCCGACACTCTGCACGCGCGGTCGCCCATGACGGGGAGCCGCCGGGAGACCACGATCATGATGAACGATACCCACACCCAGCTGCGCCAGCTGTCGCCGCAGGATTTCGCCAGCTTCGGCCTGGGCGACGTCGCCTATGTCCGCCCGGTCGAGATGGACGGAACCGCCGCCTTCGCCATCCACGCCGCCGACGGCACGCCGCTGAGCGTGGTGGCCGACCGCGATCTGGCCTTCGCCGCCATCGTGCAGAACGACATGGAGCCGGTCAGCGTCCATTGACCGGTCCAGCCGGGGCGCCGCCGCCATCGTCGGACGCCCCCGGCCAGCTGCGCTGCAATCCGCCACATCTCGATCCTTGTCAGCCCTAACTCCTGTTGTAAGGTGCGCTCTGCGATAATCGCCGAGACAAGACGCGAAGAGGCAGTGGGGGACGGTCGGTTGGACGGCGGGGCAAGCGATACGGCGGCGGACGCGAAGTTGGCTCCCGATACGGAAAAGCGCAGGGCCTGGGACGACGAGGCGCGCGATTCCCTTCACATCCTGCCTTTGTCGGCGATCCCCTTGGAAACGCCCGGCCTGCAGCATGCGCGCCTGATCAAGAATGTCCGGCTGCAGACGGTGGTGGAGATGTTCCGCGATGCCCAGACCGGCAGCGGACAGGTCTCCCCCCGCCACATCCCCGCCTATTTCGAATCCTACAAGGACGAGATCGAACGCGATCTGGTGAAGCTGGAGAAGATCGGCGCCGCTTCCAGCTTCGACGTCTATTCCTCGCGGATCGAGTTGCGGCGGCTGAACATCGACGTCAACAACGTCGAATCGCTGACCCTGTCCGACCGCAAGAAGGCGGAACTGACCAGCTACATGCGGGTCTTCACCCGGCCGCTGATGGAATATGTCTATGGCACGGAGGAGTTGCAGGTCGCCGATGTGACCGACATCATCCAGCTGTTCGCCAATCCCAACCGAGACGAGGCGCTGCGCAACCTGCGCATGATGGCCGACCGGCTGGACATCGGCTTGGGCGAGATCCCGCAGTTCCTCGAGGAATACGGCGACGTCTTCCTGTCGCTGGCCTATTTCCGCAAATGCCTGGACGAGATCGTGCCGGAGGTGCAGCGCTTCGTCGGGTGGATGGGCGAAATCCGCAGCTCCGCCGAGGTCAAGCGCGACCCGCGCCAGATCAGGATGCTCGACGACATCGCCCGCGACCTGACCGACATCTCGACCTCCATCACCGGCCGGTTCGAGAGCTTCGACAACCGCTCCAAGGATTTCTGGAGCGACATCAACGCCGACACCTTCCGGTCGATCCGCGAACTGATCTCGTCCCACCACGTCACCATCGGCGGGGTGCTGTGCGGTCTGGCGGTGAAGATGAACCTGTGGAAGCACCGCTTCGCACGCGGCGGCGGCGGCCCCAACCGCCGCATGGAGTTCGTGAAGTCGGAGATCCTGCCCGGCCTGTCGCACATCAAGGCGCTGGAGCAGTCGGCGCGGACGGGGCACCTGTAGCGCCGGCCGCTCTCCGCTCACTCCCCACCCGCCTTCAATCCCCAATCGACTTCAATCCATCGACAGCATCTTCCCCACGCCGTTGTCCAGCAGGATGGTGGCGAACAGCGTCAGGATCGGGATCAGGAACATCAGCCCGATGACGCATCGCACGATCAAATCCTTGCGTCGGGCAGAGCGGCACAGCGGGCAGTCGTCGGGACCATGCCCGTAATCGGACCCGCAGTAGGGACAGGCTGTGGTGTCGACCATGGCAGACGGGCTTTCAGGATGGGCGGGAGGCCCTGGAACCAAGGCCATTCTGGACCCGCGTATCGTCCCGACGTCATGAAATCCCTGTCATCCTCAAGGCTTTTATCGTCCTGTGGCGGGCCAGCCGCTCAGGCCGCGCGCTCCATCGGCACCAGCCCGGCGACGCTGCGGCTGAACTGTGCCGCGAACCGGTCGCGCTCGGCCCCGGCCAGGGTGAAGGTGACATGCAGGCGTCCGGCGGCACCGCGCTCCAGCGCGCGCACGACGGCAGGCACCGGCTCCAGCCCCGGCAGGGCGACGCGCACCGCGACTCCTTCGGCCAATCCGCTCCCCACCAGTCCGCTCCAGGCCTCCTGCGGCAGACCGCTCAACTGGGCGCCACCTTCCGAAGCGTTGTCGACCGTCACCGGCAAATCGCGCCCAGCCACCGTCAGCCGGCCCGGACGGTTCAGCGGGTAGCGCGGGGCGGCCCGGCGGTTCACCTCCGGCGTCGCCGTGCGGATCGCCTCGATCAGGACGCGGCGGAGTTGGTCGATGCTGGTGGCGACGCGGGTGGAGAGCGCGTTGACCTCGCTTGCCCGCTCGCCGGTGGCCGTCGCCTCCTGCGACACGGCGGCGATGCGGGTCGCCACCTCCTGCGCCGCGTTGGAGGTCTGGACGACGTTGCGGGCGATCTCGCCGGTCGCCGCCTCCTGCTCCTCGATGGCGGCGGCGACGGTGGCCGACACCGATTCGACGCCGCGCACCCGCTCGGCGATGGCGCGCACGGCGTTCACCGCCTCGGCCGTGGTCGCTTGGATGGCGGCGATTTGGCTTTCGATCTCGTCGGTCGCCCGCGCGGTCTGGCCGGCCAGCTGCTTCACCTCGCTCGCCACCACGGCAAAGCCCTTCCCCGCCTCGCCGGCCCGCGCCGCTTCGATGGTAGCGTTCAGCGCCAGCAGATTGGTCTGGCCGGCGACATCGTTGATGAGGTCGGTCACCTCGCCGATGCGGGTCACGGCTTCGGCCAGCCGCTGGATGGTCTCCTCCGCCCGGACCGACGCGCCGACGGCGTCACCGGTCATCGTGGTGGCGGTGCCGATCTGGGTCGCGATCTCGCGGATGGAGGCGCTGAGCTGCTCCGACGCGGCGGCCACGGTCTGGGCGTTCGACAGCGCCTGGGTCGCGGCGGCGGCGACATTCTGGCTGTTGTCGCTGACCGCGCGGGCCGATTCCGCCATGCGGGTGGCGTTGCCGGCCATCTGGCTGGTCTGGTTGGCGACCACGTCGACGGCGTTCGACGCCTCGGTCTCCACCGTTTCGGCCATGCGCAGCAGGGCCGCCTGCTTCTCGCGCTCCGACCGTTCGCGCTCCTCGTCGCGCAGGCGGCGCAGGCGCTCGGCCTCCTCGGCATTCTCCTTGAAGACGCGGAGCGCCTGGGCCATCGCTCCCACCTCGTCGCCGCGGTCGGCGCCGGGAATGGCAACGGCGAGGTTGCCCTGGGCCAGGGTCCGCATCGCCACCGTCAGCTCGCCCACCGGCCGCACCACCCGCCGCCGGATGCCCAGCACGCCCAGCACCACGACCGCCAGCACCAGGGCCGACACGCCCCACACCGCGCTCATGAACAGGCTCTCGCGGCCGACGGCATAGACCTCCGTCTCGCTGTTGTAGCGGGTGGTGTCCTCGACGATGCGATCAACGACGGCGCGGTGGGCGGCATAGGCCTCCGCGATGGCCGCGTAGGAGGCGCGCGCCGCCGCCTCGTCCTTGCGGGCCAGCGCCGGCAGGAACTTCGTCTCAATCTCGTTCCAGAAGCGCATCACCGGCGCGTGGGAGGTCCGGGTCAACTGGTCGAGCAGCGCCGGCTCGAAGCTTTCCTTCAGCCAATATTCGTGCCGCTCGTCATAATCCTTGCGCAGCTGCGCCAGCCGCGCGCGGCGCTGTTCGACCGACGCCGGATCGTTCATCGCCAGCGTCACCTCCAGATAGGCTTCGATCACATATTCCGGCGGCGGCAGGATGTCGGCGATCAGGTCCTTGCCCAGCACGATGCGCTGGTAGATCGGCCCGCCCACCTTCAGCTCGCGGATCGCCAGCGCGCTGGTGACGACCACCGCCAGGAAACCTAACGTGACCACCACCCCGAACAGATTGGTAAGCGCGGCAATCCGAAGGTTTTTCAGCATGGTACAACCCCTGCGCAAAAACGACAGCATAGGGTTGCTTCTCAAAATAAACCTAATGTGACAAGCAAAAAAGTTGCTCAATTATCGGCATTATTGGGAATGATGTTTCGTTAAGCGCTTTGCATACGGATTGTGCAAGGTCTGCGCAAGGGGCGACCAAAGTGCTGGACGTGATCTCAGGTCAAGACCAAGGTGCCGACCCAGCCAGCCAGGGCAAGAATCACCAGCATCACCAGCAGAGCCACGATCACGGCATTGGTGCGGCGAATCGAACGGCAGCGTGGGCACCCGTCCTCTGCGGCGGGATAGCGGTGGGCGCAGCGGTCGCAGCGGACGGTCTGGTCGGTTGCGGTCTGGTCCGACATCGGCGGGTTCCATGGGGTGGAAGGGCAGTAACGCCGCATGGATAGCACGCCCGCCGCCACACCGCAGCGTCGATGAGCGGCGGCCGGGCGCCGTCGCCGGTGGGGCGAAATGCCGCATCACCCGGTTGAGCGCCCATCAATCGGCTGCGGTGGTCTCCACCGGCGGCACAGCGCGCAGTTCGGCCGCCTGCAGACGGCGCGGGCTGTGGTCCAGCGGTTCCAGCAGCGGCATCTCCGCCCCTTCCGGCGCGGCGTGCAGGTCGCGGAAACGGCGCGCGCTGACCAGCACCCGCGATTCCAGCGTGCCGACTGCGCTGTTGTAGCAGCCGACGGCCTTGTCCAACTGCCCGCCCAGCTTTTCCATATGGCCGCCCAGGTCGGACAGCCGCTTGTAAAGCTCCGCCCCCAAAGCGCTGATGTCGCGGGCATTGTCGGCCAGCCGCTCCTGCCGCCAGCCATAGGCGACGGCGCGCAGAAGCGCGATCAGGGTGGTCGGGGTGGCCAGGATGACGCGGTGGTCGATGCCGGCCTCGATCAGCGCCGGGTCCTGTTCCAGCGCCGCGGAGAAGAAGTTCTCGCCGGGAAGGAACAGCACGACGAATTCCGGGCTGTCGTCAAACTGGTCCCAATAGCCCTTGGTGCCGAGCTGCTTCATATGCTCGCGCACTTGGCGGGCATGGCGGACCATGCCATCGCGCCGCGCCGGCTCCTCCACCGCCTGGATGCCGTCCAGATAGCCTTCAAGCGGCGTCTTGGCATCGACCACGATGGTCTTCCCGCCGGGCAGCGTGACGATCAGGTCGGGGCGCAGCCGACCGCTGTCGACCGACACCTGCTCGACGAAGTCGCAGTGGTCGAGCATTCCCGCCATCTCGCAGACCCGGCGCAGCTGGATTTCGCCCCAGCGTCCGCGCGCCGCCGGCGTGCGCAGCGCGCGGACGAGGTTTCCGGTCTCCGCCCGCAGCGCGCTCTGGGTTTCGACCAGCGACAGCACCTGCTGCTTCAGTCCTTCATAGGCACCGGCCCGCGTGCTTTCCAGTTCGCGGATCTGGCGGTCCATCGCCTCCAGCGACTGGCGCACCGGGTCGACGATGGCGGCGATGGCGGTCTGGCGCTTGTCGAGGTCGCCCTTCGCCTGCTCCTGGAAGCCGGTCAGCGTCTCCCGCGCCAGATCGAGGAAGCTGCGGTTGTTCTGGTGCAGCGCCTCCGCCGACAGGGCCTTGAAGCTGTCGGCCAGCGCCGCCTGTGCGCGCTCCAGCAGCGCCATCTTCTCAGCCGCGGTGGTCCGCTCCGCCTCCAGCCGGGTGGACAGTTGGGCATGGCGTTCGCGGGCATCGGCGACCTCGCCATGCAGGCGGGCAATCTGGTGGTCGCGCGCCTCGATCTCCTCGCGCAGGTCATCCTCGGTCCGTTCGGCGAGGTCGAGACGGGTGGCGAACTCCGCATGCAGGGCGGCGGCGGCGGCTTCCGTCCGGCCGGCGGCCGCGCGCATCACCGCCCAGGCGACGGCGGCGCCCAGCAGCAGGCCGGCCACCAGACCAACGGCCAGCGACAGGCCGTCAATCACCATCCCGTTCACCAGGAACTGCGTCACCCCGACCACCCCCACACCACTGGCTTCACCACTGAAACGGGCACAGCCTATCGGAACAAATCGCGAATTGGAACGGGGCACGAACGGACAGAGGGCCGCACCGGCCGAGCCGCCGCTTTCTTCGCTTGCCCAACCAAGGATGCGGCGCCATATCGGTGGCCATGCCGAACGACACGACTCCCGACACCAACTCCCCCGATTGTGGCCCGAACTGCGGCGGCCCGCGCGTCCGCGCCATCCCGCCCGGCGAGGACCGCGAGCGGCTGATGTGCCCGGACTGCGGCTATATCGCCTACCAGAACCCGCTGATCGTGGTTGGGGCGGTGGCGACCTGGGAGGATGGCCGCATCCTGCTCTGCCGCCGCGCCATCGAACCGCGCAAGGGCTTCTGGACCCTGCCCGCCGGCTATATGGAAGAGCGCGAAAGCACCCGCGACGGCGCAGCCCGCGAAGCCTGGGAAGAGGCGCGGGCGCGCATCGACATCGACCATCTGCTGGCGATCTACGACATCCCGCGCATCAGCCAGGTCCAGATGATCTTCCGCGCCCGCCTGCTGTCCCCCGATGTGGAGCCCGGCCCGGAAAGCCTCGAGGTCGGCCTGTTCGCCTGGAAGGACATCCCCTGGAGCGAGCTTGCCTTCCCCACCGTCGTCTGGGCCCTGCGCGAGCATCATGAACGGCTCGGCCACGTCGACTGCGCGCCGGCAGTCAACCCCACGCCCGATGCGCTCGCGCGGTGGGAGAAGATGCTTTAAGGCGTCCCTGCCCTCTCCGTCGGGAATTTCGCCACCAGTTCCTGCTCCGCCCCGTCGCGCCGGATGGTGAGCGGCAGCCAGGTTCCCGGCGCCTGACGGCGGATCACCGCGACCAGATCAGCCGGTGCATGCACCGCTGTGCCGGCCGCGATCAGGATGCGGTCACCGGTGCGCAGACCCGCCGCCGCCGCCACGCTGCCGTTGCTGACCGCCCCCACCGTGATGCCTTCCGGCGCAGGGTCGAGTTGCACACCCAGTTTCGGCCGTTGCGGTTCGACATCCTCCCGCTCCGGGCCCAGGCCGAAGACGGCATCGGCGAGGCGGCCATCCAATTCGTCGCAATCGCGGTTGGCGTCCCAAGGCAGCAGCACGGCGGAGTCGCGGATGCCGAGATCGGCCAGCTGGTGCGGCACGCCGTCCCGCCGGGCGACATGCCCCTCCCCCAGGATGCCGATCACGCTGCGGCCGGTGGCGCGGCGGGTCTCGGCGATTTTCTCCGCCATCGCGCGGTCCCAGACGCCCTGCGCCTCGATGAAGCGCTGAGCCGCCTTGTTGGGAGCATCGTCGGACGCGGCGCGGGCTTCGGAGCGGTCGTGCGCCGCCAGCGTCTCGGTCAGGCGGTTGCGGTAAGCTTCCGTCGGGGGGGCCGGCGTGCCGACGCCCTCGCGATCCGCCTCCGGGATGGCGGCCCAGCCGTTGCGGGCGGTGCGGCTGACCAGCGAGCGCTCGACATTCAGCGCCACCACCGGCAGCCGGTGCAGACGGGCGAACTGCAAGATCGGCAGATAGAATTGCGGATCGAAGCCCCAGACAGTGCGCCAGTCCGTCTCCCTCAGGAACTCGCCCTCCGTCAGCTCCCCCGCCACCCAGCGGTCGAGCACCGGCTGCAGCCGCCGCGGCAGCATCTCCATCCCGATGGCCAGATCGGGGTTCAGCGCGTGCAGTCCGGCCAGGGTGTGGAGCTGCCAGCGGTGATGGTCCGGCTTGTCATGCTGCTCCCCCAGCAGGACCACGGGCGCCTCGGCGATCCGGCGCAGCAGCGGCACCGGCTCCACCGCCATGCCGGTGCCGTCGGCCCAGACGCCGGGCGGCACGCAGGCGATGCGCACGGCGTCCTCGGCCTTGGCCTCCGTGGCCCAAGCGGTGGGAGCGCTCAGGAACAGCGCCGCGACGGTCAGCAGGGCGACGCGGCGACGCGGAACGGCGGCGGCGGGACGGAAGGGCTGGCGCGGCAAGGGCTGGCTCCGTCGGTGCGGGGATTGCGCCAAGGTTGGCGCTGCCGGGCGCAACGTCAATGGACAATCCCGGCGATTGCGTCGTTCAGTCGCGCCGGGTTCGGTCGCACCGGACGGCGGACCGGCGGCCGGCATACTGCCGGATGACAGGCGGGGCGGCGGCGGGTAGGATCGCCGCAGGCGGTGGACCACCGGCGGATGGGAAGCACCCGGCTCCCGCATCCGTAACCCCGAGGCCGTTCCCAGGGTTTCCGCTTTCCCCGCCGACCGCAATCATTCGTGAAGCGCAGCCCCATGCCGCACCGCAAAGTCGTCATTCTCACCGGCGCCAGCCGGGGTATCGGACACGCCACCGTCACCCGGTTCAGCAACGAAGGCTGGCGCGTGATCTCCTGCTCACGCGAGGATGTGCCGGCCCATTGCCGGCGCGATCCCAACTGGACCCACCACATCCCGGCCGACCTGTCGGACCCGGCCAGCCGCGCCGCCTTCGTGGAAGAGGCGAACAAGGCGCTGGACGGTGCACCGCTGCATGCCCTGATCAACAATGCCGGCATCTCGCCAAAGACCCCGATCAAGGAGCGGCTCGGCTGCCTGAACGGCTCGATCGAGGGCTGGCACCGGGTGTTCGAGCTGAACTTCTTTGCCGCCCTGGTGCTGGCGCGCGGCTTCGCCGCCCCGCTGTCGCGGGCGAAGGGGGCGATCGTGAACGTCACCTCCATCGCCGGCCATTCGGTGCATCCCTTCGCCGGCTCGGCCTACTCGACCTCGAAGGCGGCGCTGTCCGGCCTGACCCGTGAAATGGCGGTGGAGTTCGCCGAGATCGGCGTCCGCGTCAACGCCGTCGCCCCCGGCGAGATCGAGACCGCGATGACCGGCCCGGAATACGACGTGTTGATCCCGCGCATCCCGCTGAAGCGCATGGGCACGCCGGAGGATGTCGCCGCGGTGATCTTCTATCTCTGCGGGCCGGACTCGGCCTATGTGACGGGGACGGAGACCTTCATCACCGGGGGGCAGCATCTGTTTTGAGGGTTGGGCGGGGGCTGCCGCAGCCGCCCCCGCCCAACCGGCCCTTTACTTCCCCGCCCGCCAGGCGATCAGTCGCCGCGCCGCCTCGGCGATGGTCTCCTCCGACCCGGCGAAGCTGAAGCGCAGGAAACGGCGGCCGCGGGCGGTGTCGAAATCGATGCCGGGGGTGCAGGCGATGCCCGTTTCCTCCAGGATCCGCTTCGCCAGCGCCTCGCTGTCGTCGGTCATGTCCGACACGTCGGCATAGATGTAGAAGGCGCCGTCAGCCGGAGCCATCTTGGTGAAGCCCGCCTTCGGCAGTTCCTCCAGCAGCAGCGCGCGGTTGCGGGCATAGCGGGCAACGTGGCCGTCCAGCTCCTCCGTGCAGTCGAAGGCGGCGACCGCCGAGACCTGGCTGAGAGTCGGCGCGGAGATGAACAGGTTCTGCGCCAGACATTCGACCGAGCGCAGCAGGTCGTCCGGCACGATCATCCAGCCGAGACGCCAGCCGGTCATCGAGAAATACTTGGAGAAGCTGTTGACCACCAGCGCCTGATCGTTCACCTCGGCGGCCGTCACCGCGTCGGTGCCATAGGTCAGGCCATTGTAGATCTCGTCCGACACCATGCGCACGCCGTTGGCGCGGCACCAGTCGGAGAGCGCGGTCAGCTCCTCCCGGCTCAGCATCGTGCCGGTCGGGTTGGCCGGGCTGGCGACGATCAGGCCCTGCACCGGCTCGTCCAGCGCTTCCAGAAGCTCGATGGTCGGCTGGAAGCGATGCTCCGGCCCCGTCGGCAGTTCAACCGGGACGACGCCGGCCGCGGTCAGGGTGTGGCGGTAGGCCGGGTAGCTGGGCGACGCCATCGCCACCCGGTCGCCCGGATCGAAGGCGGCGAGGAAGCCCAGCTGGAAGGCGCCCGACGATCCGGTGGTGACGACCACGCGGCGCTCCGGCACATCGACACCGTAACGATCCTTGTACCACTTGGCGATGGCCGCACGCAGCGACGGGATGCCGAGCGCGCCGGTGTAGCCCAGCGGGTCGGCGCCGACCACCGCGGTGGCCGCCGCCTGCACCACGCCCTTCGGCGCGCCGGTGGAGGGCTGCCCCACCTCCATATGCAGGACCTCCAGACCGGCGGCCTCGCGCTCGGCCGCGGCGCGCATCACTTCCATCACGAAGAAGGGCGGAATCGCGCCCCGCTTGGAAACCTTGGGCTGCTTGCTCATGATCGTCCGTCTCTAACTCTCTTTGGGCCGGCTCTCTTTGGGCCGGCTCTCTTTGGGCGTGCCGTTTTCCGGCAGTGTCATTCCCGCTTGCGTTCGCTTTCGACCGTCAGTCCCAGGCTTCCGGCGCGCGGGTCGATTGCCGTCTGGCAATAGCGAACGCCGTCCTCGATCGACACCCGGCAACCGACGAAGCTGACCCGTCCGGGAATCGATTGCGGACGGGCAGCCTGGATCTGCGGGGCGGTGGACTTATCCTCCAGACCGGCCGGAAGGGCGACCGAGAACAGCGCCGCCGGGCCGGCGGCTGGGCCGTCGTCGCCGTTGGCGGTGCCGACGCCGGCGAACAGGGTGCGGCCGATGATGGAGTTGGCGATCAGCGCCGGCGCGCCGAAGCCGCCGCGGTCGACCCCCTGGGCAACCAGCATGCCGGTGCCGGGGATGCCGCGGCCGGTGCCGAAGGGAGCCCCCTGGGTGAAGGCGCAGGCGGCGCCGTTCTCGTCCGGATCGATCACCATCACCCCGGCCCCGGCGGCAGTCGCGCCCTTTCCGGTGGCGCCCAGCAGCTGGGCGGCGCGGGTGGCGCGCTCGGCCGGCGGCAGCGATGCCACCGCCTTCCAGGCCTGGATCAGGGTGGCGCCGGCTTCCGGCTCGTTCAGGTCGGGCACATGCAGGTCGCTGATGTCGAAGGGCACCGTCAGCGTTCCGGCGACGCGCGGCTGGTAGGCGCGCAGCTGCGCCGGGTCGATGCCGGTGCCCTGGGCAACCGTGGCGGCAAGCGGCCCGTTGTAGAAGGCGCCCACCCCCTGCCGCCGCAGGACCGACAGGGTCGCGGCCAGTTCCGGCTGGCCGACCACCGCGCCGACGGCCGGGGTGCCGCTGCCGAGGAAACGGCGCCGCGTCTCCGAATCGGGCGCCAGCCGCCCGCCGAAGGCGGTCAGGTCCTGCACCAGCGCGCGGCTGAGGCCGGGGGAGAACTGGGCCAGCTGTTCGGCCGGGGAGACGACCTGCTCCCACCGCATCACGCCGGCGGAGGCCTGGACGGCGAACAGGCCGCGCGCCATGGCAGGCATGGCGACGCCGCCGGCACCGGCCGGGCGCGGCAGGAAATCGATGGTGCGCGCCTTTTTCGAGGCGGCGTCGAACAGCACGCAGACGCCGCCGCCGGTCAGACCGACCCGCGACGGCAGGCTGGCGGTCATCGCCAGGGCCATCGCCGCCACCGCGTCGCCGGCCTTGCCGCCCTGGGCGATGATGTCGCGCCCCACACCGGCGGCATAGGGTTCGTCGGCGACGACGAAGCTCTGCACCGTGGCGTCGGTCTTGAACTTGGTGTTGACGCAGCCCGGCAGCAGTGATGCAGCTATGGCAACCGCGCCCAACCGTTGCCAGATTTGCAAGCGAGTGTGTCGCGGTCCGGAGTTCCGCCGGTCGCGCGCGGGAATCCGCTGTTCCAAGCCGGAGGTCGTCACGGTGCGCAAGCCCAGCAGGCTGGTTTCGGTCGTCGCCATCATGTCCGTTTGTCTGATGTCGCTGGTGTGGGGAGCGCCACCGGCGAGCGCGCAGCGCCGCTCGGAGATGCAAATCCTCAGCGACGCCGAGACGGACCATATCATCCGCAAGATGGCCCGGCCAATCTTCCAGGCGGCCGGCATCGACCCGGATTCGGTGCAGATCCTGCTGATCAACGACCCGACGGTGAACGCCTTCGTCGCCGGCGGACAAAACATCTTCATCCACACCGGGCTGCTGCTGGACGTCGACAACGCCGACCAGCTGCTGGGCGTGATCGCCCACGAGACCGGCCACATCGCCGGCGGCCATCTGGTGCGCGGTGCGGAGGCAATGGACAACGCCTTCCTCGCCTCGCTGCTCGGCATGGGTCTCGGCATCGCCGGCGGTCTGGCCTCGCGCAACGCCGGGGCGGGTGCCGCAGGCGTCATGCTGGGCCAGCATCTGGCGGAGCGGAACTACCTGTCCTTCTCCCGCACGCAGGAGGCCTCGGCCGATCAGGCCGGCCTGTCCTTCCTGGAACAGTCGGGCATCTCCGCCAAGGGGATGGAGACCTTCCTGGAGAAGCTGGGCGTCAACGATCCGCTGATGAACGACCGCGATGCCGGCTATCGCCTGACCCACCCGCTGACGCGCGAGCGCATCGACGCGGTGAAGGCCTTCGTCTCCCGCTCCCGCTACGCCAACGCCCATCTTCCGGCGGCAACGGAGGCCGATCTGCGGCGCATCCAGGCCAAGCTGTACGGCTATCTCGACCCGCGCGGCGCCCTGCAGCGCTACAAGGCGAACGACCCGTCGCCGGCCGCCCGCTATGGCCGCGCCTACGCCTATTTCCGCCAGGGAGACATCAAGCAGGCGACGCCGTTGATCGACGGGCTGATCGCCGACGAGCCGAAGAACCCCTACCTCTATGAGATGAAGGGCGACCTTATGCTGCAGACCGGCCGGGCGCCGGATGCGGTGGCCCCGTATCGAAAGGCCGTCGATCTGGCTGGTTCCGAGGCCGGAACGATCCGCGTCTCCCTCGCCCATGCCCTTCTGGAGCAGCATGACCCCCGTCTGGCGGACGAGGCGCTGAAGAACCTGCAGGTCGCCTCCAAGGGCAAGGCGCAGTCGGCCTTCCTGTGGCGGCTGACCGCACAGGCCTGGAGCATGAAGAAGAACGACGGCATGGTCGCCTACGCCACGGCGGAGGAGGCGCTGGCGCGCGGCGACATGCCGATGGCCAAGGCACAGGCGGAACGGGCGGAGAAGCTGCTGCCCGCCGGCTCGCCCGGCTGGCTGCGCGCCCAGGACATCCGCGGCCAGACCGGCGGCGGTCAGTAACGCCGGCTTAGGGGTCATATGGCGAAAGCGTCCTTCCGGTAACGCAACGGTCACCGAACCGTCCCGGCCACGTCATCGGCACTTGCTATTCCGCGGACATCGAGCGCGCCTCGCCAGCCGGGCGCGCGGTTCCGTCCACGGAGTACACCGCATGCCGTCCGTCCGTCCGAAATCCTGGCGCGGCCCCCTGCTCGCCACCGCGGCGTTGCTGGCAGCCAGCCTCGCCACCATCCCGGCTCTCGCCCAGGAGCAGCAGGCCAAGCGCTATCCCGCCACGCTTGCCGGTCATGCGGTGCTGCCGGCCGACACGCTGGTGCAGGCTCCGGCCGATGCCGGGCCGCTGTTCGCCAGCGCCGGCAAGTTTACCAACGCCGATCGCAAGCGGGTGGACGCCGTCGGCAGCATCCGCGCCACCTCCTTCGCCGCCGATCCCAAGGCCCCCCGCGGGACGGAGATCATGCTGCCGGTCGCCGGTCAGGCGGTGCAGGGCTTCTCCGCCATCGTGCCGCAGGGCAACGGCGAGTTCCTGGCGCTGACCGACAACGGCTTCGGCAGCAAGGTCAACTCGGTCGACGCCCTGCTGATGGTCCATCGCGTCAAGCCGGACTGGCAGAGCGGCGCCATGCAGCGGCTGGAGACCATCTTCCTGCGCGATCCCGACCGCAAGGTCCCCTTCGCCATCGTCAACGAGAACAGCACCAGCCGCTATCTGACCGGCGCCGACTTCGACCCCGAATCGCTGGTGGTCCAGGGCGACCGTCTGTTCATCGGCGACGAGTTCGGCCCCTATATCCTGGAGCTGAGCCGCGACGGCGTGGTCGTCGCGGTGCATGAGACGGTGATCGACGGCAAGCCGGCCCGCTCGCCCGACCATTACCGCAACAACGGCCTGCCGGCTGTCCCCGGCGCCGTCACCTTCGAGGTCCGCCGCTCCCGCGGGTTCGAGCCGATGGGCGTGTCGCCGGACGGCAAGACGCTGTACCCGTCGCTGGAAGGCCCGCTGTGGAACGCCGCCGCCAACGGCTTCGAGAACAAGGATGGCCACGCGTACACCCGCATCCTTGAGTTCGACGTCGCCGGCCGCACGTACACCGGCAAGTCGTGGAAGTACAGGCTGGAGGACAACGCCAACGTCGTCGCCGACATGGCGATGATCGACGCCGGCACCGCCCTGGTGATCGAGCGCGACGACAGCACCGAAGGGGCGAAGACCCAGGCCTGCCAGGGCGAGCCGAAGCCAGACTGCTTCAACGCGCCGGCCGCCTTCAAGCGCATCTACAAGATCGACATCGCCGGGGCCGACGCCGAGGGTTTCGTCCGCAAGGTCGGCTATATCGACCTAACCGACATCGCAGATCCCGATCACAAGGCCCGCACGGGGCAGGCCCCGGAAGGCCGCTTCGTCATGCCCCATCTCGGGCCGGAGGGGGTGAATGTCGTCGACGCCGACCACATCGTCGTCGTCAACGACAACAACCTGCCCTATTCCACCGGCCGGACCATCGGCAAGGCCGACGGCGACGAGATGGCGCTGCTGGCGGTGGGCGAGTTGCTGCACGCCAAATGACCGCCAATCGTTGATCGCGCAAAGGTGAAGTCCGGGCAGGCGCTTTGCACTTGTCCGGACCGGATTGTCGGTCCAGTGTGGGCGGCCTTCGGCCCAACTCTCTTCGTGCTTCGGAGACCGCCCTCATGCGCCCCGCCCTGCCGTTCCTGCGTTCCGCCCTGCTGGCCCTGCCCGTCGCGGCGCTGGCGCTGTCCGCCGCCGTCCCGGCCCATGCGCAATCGGCGAGCTTCGACAGCACCCAGAAGACCGCCATCGAGAAGATCGTTCGCGACTATCTGATGGAGCATCCGGAGGTGATCCTGCAGGCCGTCGACGCCATGCAGGAACGCCAGAAGACGGCGGAGGCCGAACAGGCCCGCAAGGCTCTGGTGGAGAACAAGCAGGAGCTGACCCGCAACCCCGCCGATCCGGTCGCCGGCAATCCGCAGGGCGACGTCACGGTGGTCGAGTTCTTCGATTACCAGTGCGGCTACTGCAAGGCGGTGCAGGCCGACACGCAATCGCTGATCAAGGGCGACCCCAAGCTGCGCTTCGTCCTGAAGGAATTCCCGATCCTGGGGCCGGCCTCCGTGGTCGCCTCCAAGGCGGCCCTGGCGTCGCGCGCGCAGGGCAAATACATGGAATTCCACAATGCCCTGATGGCCCAGCGCGGCCAGCTGGACGAGGCCGTCATCATGCGTCTCGCCAAGTCGGTCGGGCTCGACACCGACCGGCTGAAGAAGGACATGGAATCGCCGGACGTGCTGAAGGTGATCGCCGCCAACCAGGCGCTGGCCGAGAAGCTGAACATCCGCGGCACCCCGGCCTTCATCTTCGGCGATGAGCTGGTGCCCGGCGCCATCCGGCTGGACGACATGAAGCGGCTGACCGAAGCCGCCCGCGCCAAGGGCTGAGGCGGACCGTTCCATGACAGGAATAACCGAACAGGCCAAGCCGTCCGCCGTCGTCTTCGACGTCGGGCAGGTGCTGATTGAATGGGATCCGCGGCATCTCTACCGCGAGCTGTTCGACGGTTACGAAGACCTGATGGAGGATTTCCTCGACCGGGTCTGCACCCCGGCCTGGAACCTGGAGCAGGACCGCGGCCGTCCCTGGGCGGACGCGGTCACCCTGCTGACCGAGGAGCATCCGGACTGCGCAGAGCTGATCCGCGCCTATGACGATATGTGGGAACGCATGGTGCCCGGCCCAATCCCCGGCACCCCGGAAATCCTGGCGGAGCTGAAGGCCCGCGGCGTTCGCGTCTATGCCATCACCAACTTCTCGGTCGACAAGTTCGAGCTGACGCGCAAGCGCTTCGACTTCCTGAACGGCTTCGACGGGATCATCGTTTCGGGTCAGGAACGGCTGGTGAAGCCGGACCCGGCAATCTACCGGCTGCTGATGGATCGTTACGGTCTCGAACCGAAAGACTGCTACTTCATCGACGACAACCCCGACAATGTCGAGACGGCCCGATCGGTGGGAATGTCGGCGCACCTGTTCCTGGGCGCCGAGGCGTTGCGGCGCGATCTGGAGGCGGTGGGGCTGCTTTGACGCGGCCCCCTACTCCGCCGCGGCTTCGCGGTCGGTAGCGGAATTGAACGCGTAGGTCTTCCAGGTCGGCTCGTACCCGTCGTCGGCCTGATTGCCCCAGACCGACCAGTTGGGCCGGGCGCCGCGGGCGAACATCTCCAGATAGGGACCGGGGCTGCAGGACTCGATCAGGTCATACTGCTCGTCCGGCTTGCGGCTGTGCTCGCGCTTGCGGCTCTCGATCAGGTTGACCTGGGTGCGGCCGGGCGGCAGCGTGCGGGCCTTCTTGCCGCGCACGCCGAACAGGATCAGTTCAGTCACGTTGCGGAAGTAGAAGCCGACACCGCGCCCGTCGGACCCGCCGTCCTTGCGCACCTTGTGCCAGATCAGGTTGGTCTTGTACTCGAACCCCCAGCTGCGCATCACCTGCAGCCCTTCCGGCAGCAGGGCGTTGGGGACCCAGAGATAGAGGTGCGCGGTGGGGGCGGCGATGTCGGCAACCGGCAGGGCGCAGATGTCCTCCACCGTCATGGTGCCGTAGCGCGACAGGCGGCGATGCTCCGGCGCCATCTTGCCGGTGCGGTTGACGAAGCGCCAGGGCGGATCCGCCATCACGGTGGCGAAGCGCCGGTCACCGGCGAAGGCCACCAGATCCTGTGCCGGATCCGATGCCGTCTCCACCGTCTTGCTGTCGCCCATCGCTGCCTCGAAATCCTGAACAAATGCGGTACCGGGAGGGGTGCAAACTCGCACGGGGGGACAGCGCCGTCAATCGGGTCTGAACCGCCGCGCCGACGCTGTCACAAGGCGCCGGCCCGACCGCCCGTCACTCCTCCTCGCCGGCCTCGGCCATGGCGCGCAGGGAAGCGCGCTCGGCGACGCTGACGGTCAGCCCCTGGGTTTCCACCCCCACGGCGCGCAGCTTGGCCAGCGCCCGCGACAGGGTCTCCGGCTGCATGCCCAGGCGCCGCGCGATCAGCGCCTTGTCGAAGGGAAGCTGGAACTGCGCCGGCCCGTCGCCCGGCGGGCAGACGCGCATCAGGAAGGCGGCGACCCGCTGAGGCGCCGGCTGGACCTGGAGCTGTTCGATCTGCGTCACCAGATGGCGCAGGCGGACCGACAGAGACCCCAGCATGCCGAAGGCGATGCGGTCGTCCTCGCGCAGGCAGCGGGCGAAGCCGTCAGCGGTCAGGGTCATGACGCGGGCGTCGGTCACCGCTTCGGCACAGACCGGGAACTTGCCGTCGGCGAACATGGCGGCCTCGGCGAAGCTTTCCGCAGGGCCGATGACATGGACCACCGCCTCCGTCCCGTCGCGGGTCAGGCGGTACAGCTTCACCCAGCCGTCGAGCAGGACGAAGAAGCGGTCGGCCGGCTCGTCCTGCAGGAACAGGGTGGTGCCGCGCGACACCGGGCGCACGATGGCAACCCCGCCCAGCAGCGACACCGCCCGGTCGGTCAGCTTGGCAAACAGCGGGATCGCGCGCAGTGCGGCGGCGTCTTCCGCCGACAGGTTGGAATGGTTGACGGTCATGACAGCTTCGCCTCCCCGGCCGCCGGCGGCATTGCTGCTGCAGCCGGTGGCATTGGTGTTGGTGAGGGCGGCGTCAGTCCTGTGCCGCGCAGCAGCATCCAGGCATTGACGGCGATTCCGGTCACGTCCGAGATCATTGCCGGCACCGACCCCACCAGACTGTTGTGCACGAACCAACAGGGCAAAGCCACCAGCATGATGCCGCGGAAGGGCGTGACCCGCGTCTGGTAACGGGCAAGGCTGATCAGCGCCATCCCAGCCGCGGCGAAGACCGACGGCAGCCCGGTCCAGGTGACGGCCATCACCGCGGCGATCACCGGAAGGATTGCCAGATAGACGAGTCGGAAGGCCGGCCGCGCGCCGATCGCCAACGCCGCCAGCACCTGCAGTGCCGCAAGCCCGTTCAACGCCGACGCAGTCGGAGCACCCATCATGGCGTAATGCGCCGCGAAGCACACACAAGGCACCAACTGCACCAGCAGCATGCCGGTCCGGCTGCGGAAGAATGGCCAGAGCATGCCGCCGACAGTGCCGCAGAAACCGATCAACTGGGCGGCGGACCATTCACCACCCGCCACCCCGCCCCCACCGGCCAGGAGGGCGACTAAGTCGGTCAGCACCTCGCTCATGCCGGATCGGACCTTTGGCAGCAAGGGGGGCAACGGACGGGACACGTGGCGCCGGCCGCCCCGGAGGGCGGCGCAGGGGAACAGGCGTCACGAAGAAAGCAGGAACAAAAGAAAGAGCGGAAGACACACGCAACGAACAGCCGGGCCGAACAGCGCCACGGCCGGATCACTCACGAGCCAGGACCGCAAAAAGCAGCAGTACAAAAGACAGGAACGCACGGCGCGCCCCCGAAGGGAGGCGCCGTGCGCTGAAAATCCGGATTCTCACCGGGAGGTCCGGAGCCAAATCTGGCTCAGAACCTCAAGAGGCTATTCAGCCAAGCGGAGCCGACCGGTATGGCGTGCGTCCGGAGAGGACGAACGCAGCGCGGCCGAGGCCCGGGTTTCCCGGAGCCTTACAGGTACTCGACCTTGCCCGCTTCCGGACCCTTCTGGCCCTGGCGAACGGTGACGCGCACCTGATCGCCTTCCTGAAGGGTCTGCATGCCCGAACGGCGCAGCACGTTGACGTGGACGAAGACGTCCTTGCCACCGGTGCTGGGCGTGATGAAGCCAAAGCCCTTGTCGGCATTGAACCACTTCACGGTGCCGTCGACTTCTTCGCCACCGGCGCCGCCGGCATCGTAGCCGCCGCGGTCATAGCCGCCACGGTCGAAGCCGCCGGTCCGCGGACGGGCCGAACGCTGAGCGGTCGACGCATCGACCGTGTGGATGGAGGCCACCTGCGGACCCTTCGGCCCACGGGCCAGGTCACAGGTGATGGTGGTGCCTTCGTCCAGCGCGTCGTAGCCGGCGGCCTGAACCGCAGAGACGTGCAGGAAGGCATCGGGCGAACCGTCCTCAGGCGACACGAAGCCGAACCCCTTGGTGGGGTTGAACCACTTCACGGTGGCGGTGACGTTGGACTTGGTGATCTCGGGAGCGCGGAAGCCCTGGCGGGGCGGGCGGTCGAACATGTGTCTTCAAGCTCATAGAGTGTGCCGAATGTCTTTTGTCACAGGGATCCGGTCCCAGGTCAAGCCTTCCAAAGGAAAGATGACCAAATCGCCTTTAAATGCCTCACCCCAGGCTCACGCTTGCGGCATCCCCGATGCTTCCGACCGCCCGAAGCGGCACCGAAGTGCCGCCTCGCCACTCCTGCCCGGCACCCCCGGCTTGCCCGCTGCGGCGCGACTCGGGAGGGCTTTTGCACGCGGGCCGTGCGCCGCCGGATCAGGCCGCCGACTGCTTCAAGGTCGGATAGTCGGTGTAGCCGTGGCGGTCGCCGCCATAGAAGGTCTTCTGGTCCGGCTCGGCCAGCGGGGCGTCGATGCGCAGCCGCTCCACCAAGTCGGGGTTGGCGATGAAGGGCCGGCCGAAGGCGATCATGTCGGCATGGCCGCTGGCCGTCGCCTGGATCGCCATGCCGCGGTCATAGACGTTGTTGGCCATGTAGCGGCCCTTGTAGAGCCCACGCAGTTCAGCGAGATCGCCGCCGAATCCGGGATGCGGTCCGCGGGTCACCCCCTCGATCATGTGCAGATAGGCAAGGCCGTAGTCGTTCAGGCGGCGGATCACCGGGGTGAAGGTGCCGACCGGGTCGCTTTCCTGGGCGTCGTTGGCCGGGCTCAGCGGCGACAGGCGGATGCCGACGCGGTCGGCCCCGACCTCCGCCACGACGGCGTCCAGCACTTCGAACAGGAAGCGGACGCGATTCTCGACCGAGCCGCCATAGGCGTCGGTGCGCTTGTTGGTGCCGTCGCGCAGGAACTGGTCGATCAGGTAACCGTTGGCGGCATGCACCTCCACCATGTCGAAGCCGGCGGCCAGCGCGTTGCGGGTGGCCCGACGGTAATCCTCGACGATGCCCGGCAGTTCCGACAGCTCGAGCGCCCGCGGGGTCGGGATGTCCTTGAAGCCGTCGACGGTGAAGGCCTTCATCTCCGGCTTCACCGCGGAGGGCGCCACCGGCAGGGCGCCGCCCGGCTGCAGGTCGGGGTGGGAGATGCGGCCGACATGCCAGAGCTGCAGGCACATGTGCCCGCCCTTGGCGTGGACCGCGTCGGTGACCAGCTTCCAGCCCGCCACCTGTTCGGCGCTGTGGATGCCGGGGGTGTAGGCATAACCCTTGCCCTGCGGCGAGATCTGCGTCGCCTCGGCGATGATCAGGCCGGCGCTGGCGCGCTGGGCGTAATATTCGGCGTTCATCGCGGTCGGCACGCCGGTGGCGTTGTCGGTGCGGCTGCGGGTCAGCGGCGCCATGGCGATGCGGTTGGGCAGGCTATAGCGCCCGATCGTCACCGGCTGGAACAGGGGGGCCGCGTCCTGGCTGTCCGTCATGTCCGATCCATTCTGTATGATTGGAAACTGGACAGGAGTGTGGCCCGGCCGGCGCCACCGGCAAGGTGCCGAGACGCCGCAGCGACGGAACGGGCAGCATGGCTGCCATACCGGCACCTGCAAGGCAGAGGGACCTTTCAGCCCGCCCGGCGGTTATTTCCGACAGTTTCGCCTGCCAGGGAATGGGATCGCCGATGCAACAGCGCTGGCCCGACCGTTTGTGGATCGTCCGCCATGGCGAGAGCGCCGGGAACGTCGCGCGCGACGCCGCCCACGCCGCCGGACATGTCCGGATCGCCATCGACGAACGCGACGTCGACGTGCCGCTCAGCCCGCTGGGCGAGCGGCAGTCCGATGCGCTCGGCCGCTGGTTCGCCGCCATGCCGGCGGTGGAACGGCCGGACGTGGTGCTGACCTCGCCCTACCGGCGGGCGTTGCGCACGGCGGAACGGCTGCACCAGTCGGGCGGGTTGCCGATCGACCCCGCCGATTTCGTGATCGACGAGCGGCTGCGCGAGAAGGAGTTCGGCGTTCTCGACCGGCTGACCACCGCCGGCATCCGCCAGGAATTCCCCGAACAGGCCGATTTCCGCCGCCTGCTCGGCAAGTTCTATCACCGTCCGCCGGGAGGGGAGAGCTGGTGCGACGTGATCCTGCGTCTGCGCAGTGCGCTCGACACCGTCAGCCTGCATCACGGCGGCAGGCGGGTGCTGATCGTCGGGCATCAAGTGGTGGTGCTGTGCCTGCGCTATCTGCTGGAAAACATGACGGAGGAGGAAATCCTGGCCGTCGACGCGGCCGGCGACGTCGCCAACTGCTCCGTCACCGAATACCGCTTCGATGCCCAGGCCGGGCCGCGCGGCGGACTGCTGCTGCACCGCTACAACTTCGTCGCTCCGTTGGAGGAGGCCGGCGCCCCGGTCACCGCCGAGCCGGATGCCGCAGTCGCCGCTCGATAAATTACCGCCCGCTGAGGGCCGCCCGCGGAGGAGAGCCGATTGGACGCCGAGATCCCCATCACCACCGGGCTTCTCCGTGGCATGCCCCTGCCCCAGCCGGATGGCGACGGCGACAAGGAAACCCGCGGCCGGGCGCTGGTGGTGGCCGGCAGCGTGCCGGTGCCGGGCGGCGCCCTGCTGGCCGGGATCGGCGTGCTGCGGGCGGGCGCCGGCAAGCTGCAGATCGCCACCGTGGCCAGCGTCGCGCCGAACCTGGGCCTCGCCCTGCCGGAGGCTCTGGTCGCCGGCCTTCCCGAAACGCCGGAGGGCGGGATCGCCGCCGAGTCGGCCCAGGCACTGGCCGAGCGCGCCTCCCGCTGCGACACGGTGCTGATCGGCCCCGGCATGATGGACGAGCCGGCAACGGCGGTCCTGACCGCCGGCCTGCTGACCCGGCTGGATTTGGGTGACGACGGGCCGCGATTCGTGCTGGACGCCGGGGCGCTGGCCGGGCTGGGGCAGGATCCGGCGCCGCTGCACCGGCATGAAGGCCGCGTGGTCATCACCCCCCATGCCGGCGAGATGGCTGGCCTGTTAGGCTGCCCGCGCGACCGGGTGGACGACGACCCGCTCGGCAGCGCAAGGCAGGCGGCGGCCCGGCTGAAGGCGGTGGTGGCGCTGAAGGGGAGCTGCACCCGCATCGTCGCACCGGACGGTCGCGCCTGGGCCTATCGCGACGGCACGGTCGGGCTGGCGACCTCCGGTTCGGGCGACACGCTGGCCGGGATCGTCGCCGGCCTGCTGGCCCGCGGCGCCAGTCCGGAACAGGCCGCCATCTGGGGGGTCTACCTGCATGGCGAAGCCGGCAACCGGCTGAGCCGCCGGATCGGCCCGCTGGGATTCCTCGCCCGCGAATTGCTGGCGGAAATCCCGGCGGTGATGGCGTCGCTGGCGGAAGAGACGGACGGCTGAGCCTTACTGCGCCGGGACGCTTGCCGGGGCGGGTGCCGCAGCAGGCGCCGGCGGCAAGGCCGGGGCGGCGGGCGGAGTCGCGCTGCGGCGCGGCTGGGCCGCGACCACGTCGGGCGACAGGGCGGCGTCGCGGTCGCGGCAGCGATCGACCACCTTCTGGCCGCAGGCGACGAAGCCCAGATCCTTGTTCAGGCAGACCCGCACCTCCGACACATCGCGGCGGGAGCAGATGACGGCCACCCCCTCCGCCGTCAGGCCGGGGTTGGCCTCCAGAAACAGGCGTTCCACCTGCGTCGCCGGCACGGTCGGGCCGGGAACCTTCAGTTGCTCCGGGATCGCCACCTTGGCTGCGGCGGTGCGCAGCTTGGCGAAATAGTCGGTGGCGTTCAGGCCGGAGCAGGTCCCGTGCTTGCGCCATTCATGCATCATCAACCCGACGCTGGGCATCACTGGCATGGTCTGGTCCACCACCGCCTTGGGCAAGTTGCGGTCGCGGGTGCAGGTGGCGGGATAGCTGCCGTCATTGTATTGCGGCCACAGGCCATGGACGACGAATCCGTATTTGCGGTCGCCGCACTGGTCGGGGTCCGGGCCGTTCTTGTCGCGGGCGCAATAGGTCGGCGTCCAGGACAGCGACAGGAGGTAATAGTCGAAGTTGCCCGGCTCCGCCCGTCTCTGCGCCCAGGAGGGGCTTGCGGTGAGCAGTCCGGCAACCATGACGGACAGGATGGCGGAGACGGCGCTTCTCATGACGATCTTCCCCAAAGATGTGCTTCCCTGCGTTGCATACCATGGAAGGAGATTGCTGTCGCGGGGTCTCGACACCAGTATCACTCAGCCAATCTTCGGCCGAACGTTTGCGCGTTCCGCCCCATCAGCGGGTATAGTGACCGGCATGTTCACCCTGTCCGCCCCGATCTTGCTGCGTGCCTACGCCGCCGGCATCTTCCCGATGGCCGAAAGCGCCGAATCACGGGAGCTTCACTGGTTCGACCCGGAACTCCGCGGCATCCTGCCGCTGGATGCTTTCCATGTGCCGCGCAGCCTGCGCAAGACGCTGCGGCGCTGCCCGTTCGAACTGCGCTTCGACAGCGCCTTCCGCGCGGTGATCGAGGGCTGCGCCGAGGCGACGGAGGACCGGCCGAAGACCTGGATCAACGACGACATCGTCCGCCTCTATGGCGATCTGTTCGATTCCGGCTTCGCCCACAGCGTGGAATGCTGGCGCGACGGCCGGCTGGTCGGCGGCCTGTACGGGGTGTCGATCGGCGGAGCCTATTTCGGCGAGAGCATGTTCAGCCGCGAGACCGGGGCCAGCAAGGTCGCGCTGGTCCATCTGGTCGCCCGGCTGCGCGCCGCCGGCTTCGCCCTGCTCGACACCCAGTTCGTGACCGAGCATCTGAGCCGCTTCGGCGCCATCGAGATCCCGCGCACCGACTACCGCCGCCGCCTCGCCGCCGCGATGGAACGGAAGACCGACTTCCGCGGCGTCGACCAGCAGGCGGCGCTCGCGGACCTGCTCGGTTCCATCGCCGATTAAGCCCTTGGGTGGAACACCCCGCCCGGCATCGGCGCCGGCACGCCGGTGGTCGCCGGCAGGCTGAGCGGCAGCCCCAGCCGGCTGCGCACCGCCAGATAGCCGAAAGCCTGCGCCTCCAGCGCGTCGCCGTCCCAGCCTACGCGGTCGGCCGACTCGACGGGCACGCCCAGCCGGTCGGCCAGCATCGCCATCAGCGTGGCGTTGTGCCGCCCGCCGCCGCAGACCAGCCAATGCACCGGCGCGACCGGCAGGTGGGGCACGACTCGGGCAACCGACTCTGCAGTAAAGGCGGTCAGGGTGGCGGCGCCGTCCTCCGATGACAATGCCGCCACCGGCGCCGGGTCGAAGGCGTCGCGGTCCAGCGACTTGGGCGCCGGACGGCCGAAATAGGGGTGGGCCATCAGTTGGGCCAACGCCGCGCCATCCACCCTCCCCGCCGCCGCCAGCGCACCGCCGGCATCGAAACGGCCGAGCCCGTGGCGCAGCACCCAGTCGTCGATCAGGGCATTGCCCGGTCCGGTGTCGCAGGCGACGACGTCTGCCTCCCCGTCCGCCGGTTCGGGACCGATCCAGCTGACATTGGCGACGCCGCCGATGTTGAGGATGGCGAGCGGACGCGGCAGACCATGGGCCAGCGCCCGGTGGAACAGCGGGACCAGCGGCGCCCCCTGCCCGCCCGCGGCGACATCGGCGCTTCGGAAGTCGTTGACCACGGCAATGCCGGTCGCCGCCGCCAGCCGGGCGCCGTCGCCGATCTGGCGGGTGATGCGCCGGTTGGGGTCGTGGTGGATGGTGTGGCCGTGAAAGCCGATCAGATCGACCGCAGCCGCAGCGACGCCCGCCTTTTCGAGCAGGCGGTGCACCGCGTCGGCATGGGCGTCGGTCAGGTCGCGCTCGACTTCCGTGATCGTCCCGTCCCGATCCGCCCTGCCGAGACAGCCGCGCAGACGGGCACGGAAGCCGTCGTCATAGGGGATGGTCAGGAAGTCCAGAGCCTCAACCCGGTCGCGGCCGTCGGTGCGCAGCAAAGCGGCGTCGATGCCGTCCATCGAGGTGCCGCTCATCAGGCCGACGACCGTGCGCAGCCCGTCCTTCGCTTCCATCATCCGATCCGCAATCCGCTGTGACGATGCGGAGCAGTCTAGCTCAGCTGATCCAGAGCTGCAGCATCAGCCGCTCGCGGCTGGCCGGCGGGGTGGCGCGGTGGTAGCAGGAGGTGTCCTCCAGGAAGCCGGTGCCGGCCGGCCCCTCCACCACCAGGATGCGGTCGCGGGCGAAGCGGGTGAACAGCTCCTCGTCGCGGGCGTTGGCGGACCCCAGCAGCATGCGCAGCGACTTGCCGTGATGGCTGCCGCGGACGAGCGCATGCTCCCCGGAACCGGGGCCGACATCGGTCAGGTAGAATTGCGCCGAGCAGAAATGGAAGTCGTGGACGTCGTAATGCCAGTCGATGGTCTGGCCCAGTTGCCGGCGCTCGTCGTCGGTGGCGTCGGTGACGAAGCTCCAGAACAGGCGCGGGATGATCTTGGTGGCGGGAAAGCCCAGGAACGCCCCGGCACATTGCATCAGCAGCGGATCCCGGCAGACCCGGCGCACCGCCGGGCAGTCCAGCGGATCGGGGACGATGCCCATCACCGCCGGCGACCCATCCTCCAGCCGGCCCTTGCGGACATTGTGGCGATAGAACACGCGGTCGTCGCGCAGCCGCCGCTGCAGGGGGGAGTGTGTGGCGAACTCCACCATCTCCTCCACCATCGTCCAGGGCAGATCGAAACCGAGGGCGATCGAGTCGCGCCGCAGGTCGGCCAGCGCGCGGTCGATGGTCTGGCCGGTGAACAGGCTGATTGGAAGCGGAGGCAGCGATATGGGCGGGCCGGCCGGCGCCCGCTGGCGCGACCGGGGGGACAGACGGCGCAGAGCACTGTAGCCGCGCCGCACCGATTCGAACCGGCCCAGCGCATAGTGAAGCTCTCCGGCGACGAGGCGCCGGGCAATGTTCGCAACGTTCATGGCGTGTGCATCCCTGGGGCAGCCGAAGGACCAAAACCGCGGTGGGTTGCGCGGCCTCTGATGCCGGAATGCACGAAGTGTAGGCTTGTTTGGGGCGATTCTAAAAATACCCTTCGGGCGTAAGTCCACACGCCGGGGGAATAGCCGGGTCGGCGGAACGCCCGTCCCCTCCGGTTCATACCGGGAGAAAAAGGCGCTCCACCTTCCCGTTGGAGGTTACAGCGCCTGCACGGCCTTCAGCACCGCGGCGACATGGCCGGTGACCTTCACCTTGCGCCAGACGTTGCGGACGATGCCGTCCTTGTCGATCAGGAAGGTGGCGCGGTCGATACCCATGTATTTGCGCCCGTACATGCTCTTTTCAACCCAGGTGCCATAGGCTTCGCAAACGGCGCCGTCGGTGTCCGAGGCCAGGGTGAAGGTCAGCTCGTGCTTGGCCTTGAACTTGTCGTGGCTGGCGACGCTGTCCTTGGAGACGCCGATCACCACCGCATCCACGGCGGAAAAGTCGGGCAGTTGGTCGCGGAAGCCGCAAGCCTCCGACGTGCAGCCCGACGTGTCGTCCTTCGGGTAGAAATACAGCACCACCGGCTTGCCGCGCAGGGCCGACAGCGTGACGCTGCCCCCGCCGTCGGTCGGCATGGTGAAATCCGGGGCGGGCGATCCGACGTCTACGGTCATGGCTGCTTGACGATCCTTCTTCTTGCCGGCGGGGAACTGAGCCCTCAGGCCGGAGGCGTGGCGGTGTTGGGTGGGGCCAGACGGCCCGCCGGTTCCTCGACCAGGGCCTTGAAATGGCCATGGGCGCGGGCGGCAACGGCACGGATTCTGTGGTCCAGTTCCGGGAAGTCAACAGTGCCAGGCTCACGCTCGTCAGGAAAGGCGGCGCGGACCAGGCCGGCCAGCAGGCTGGGCGACACCTGATTGGGGTCGAGCACCCCGGCGGTGGTCAGCCGCAGGAAGCCCTGCACCCGCCGCCACAGCCGCACCGTCGTTTCCAGCTCCTCCGCCACCGCCAGGTCCAGCGCCCCCGTCCGGGCGGCGCATCGCAGCGCCTTGGCGGTGCCGATGTGCAGGATGTCCGGCCGCTCGTGGCCGAAGCGCAGTTGCAGGTACTGGGCGATGAACTCGATGTCGATCAGGCCGCCGCGGGCGTATTTGACGTTCCAGACGTTGGTCGTCCCGAACTCTTTCTCAATTCGCCGCCGCATGTCGGAAACGTCCCACAGCAGCCGGTCGGCATCGCGCGGCGCGGTCAGCACCGACCGGATCGCCGCCGACACGCGGTCCCCCAACTCCGGATCGCCGCCGATCACGCGGGCGCGGGTCAGGGCCATATGCTCCCAGGTCCAGGCGTCGGTGGCCTGATACTTGACAAAGGCGTCCAGCGAGGTGGCCAGCGGTCCGGCATTGCCTGACGGGCGCAGCCGCATGTCGACCTCGTAGAGCCGGCCGTCGCCCATCGGCGCGGTGATGGCGTTGGTCAGGCGCTGGGTCAGCTTGATGTAATACTCGTTGGGCGACAGCGGCTTGCTGCCGTCGGACAAGCGCGGCCCTTCACCGGGCGCCACGTCGTAGATGACGATCAGGTCGATGTCGGACGTGATGGTCAGCTGCCGGCTGCCCAGCTTGCCCATCGCCACCACCACCCAGGCGCCGCCGGGGATGCGGCCATGGCGCTGGGCGAACTCCTCCTCCACCCGGCGGGCGAGATCGGGGACGACGATGTCGGCCAGATCGGCCAGGAAGGCGCCGCAGCGGTCGCCGTCGGTGATGCCGCGCAGGATATGCACCCCGGCGCGGAAGCGCTGGTCGTTGGTCCAGCGCCGGGCCAGCGTCAGCGCATCCTCGAAGTCGCGGGCCGGCGCCATCACCCGGGCATGGTCGTCGGCCAGCCCGTCCGCCTTGCCCGGCAACGGATCGAAGAAGTCCGGCGACAGCACGGCGTCGAGCAGCGACGGGTTGCGCGACAGCGTCTTCGCCATCTGCGGCGCGATGCCCATGATCTCCGCCACCAGCTCCAAGAGCCAGGGATTGGCGACGAACAGGGAGAACAGCCCGACGCCGGCCGGCAGCTTCCCCAGGAAGTCGTCGAAGTTCATCAGCGCCGAATCGGGGGCCGGCGTCTTGGCCAGCGCGCTCAGCAGGGCCGGCGTCATCTCGGTCAGCAGCTCCCGCGCGCGTCCCGACCGGGTGGCGCGGTAACGGCCGCGGTGCCAGGCCGACACCACGTTGATGACCCGCGCCGGATCGGCGAAGCCCATGCCCTTCAGCGTTTCCACCGTGCCGGGGTCGGGGTCGGTGCCGGTGAAGACCAGATTGCCCGGTCCCGACAGCGACGGCGCCTCCTCGAACAGTTCGGCATAGCGGTCCTCGACCTGCCCCAGCGTCGCCAGCAGCTCCGCCCGGAAGGCGGTGGGGTCGTCATAGCCGAGGAAGGTCGCCAGATGCGCCACCCCGGCATCGTCGGCGGGAATACGGTGGGTCTGCTGGTCGTCGATCATCTGGATGCGATGTTCGACACGGCGCAGGAAATGATAGGCCCCGGCAAGCTCCTCCACCGTCTGCGGCGGCACACGGCCGACGTCGCGCAGCGCCTCGTTCGCCATCAGCGTCGGGGCGATGCGCACGCGCGGGTCGCGCCCGCCGAAGATCAGCTGCTGGGTCTGGGCGAAGAATTCGATTTCGCGGATGCCGCCGCGGCCGACCTTGATGTCGTGGCCGTTGACCGTCACCTCGCGGTGGCCCTTGTGGGCGTTGATCTGGCGCTTGATCGAATGGATGTCCTGGATGGCGGCGAAGTCCAGGTTGCGGCGCCAGACGAAGGGCTCAAGGAAACGGATGAAGGAGGCACCCGCCTCCGGATCGCCGGCGATGGGGCGGGCCTTGATCATCGCCGCGCGTTCCCAGTTCTGGCCGACGCTGCCGTAATAAATTTCGGCCGCCGACACGGACACCGCCAGCGGCGTGGCGCCGGGATCCGGCCTAAGCCGAAGGTCGGTGCGGAAGACGTAGCCGTCCTTGGTCCGTTCATCCATAATGCGGACAAGATCGCGTGCGAGCCTGATGAAGGTTCGCGCGAGGTTGTCCGGCTGGGGCGTCTGCACAACAGCGTCGTCGTACAGGACGATCAGGTCGATGTCGCTGGAATAGTTGAGTTCGCGCCCGCCAAGCTTACCCATGCCCAACACGATCAGGCCCGAACCGACCCACGGTCGCTGCGGATCCGGCAGCGTCAGCGTCCCCGCCTCTCCGGCGCGGCGCAGCAGGAAATTCGCGGCCAGCTGGACCCCCGTCTCCGCCAGTTCCGACAGGGCGCCGGTGACGCGGAACAGCGGCCACGCGCCCGCGATGTCGGCCAGCGCGATCAGCAGCGCCGCCCGCCTTTTTGCCACCCGCAATCCCGCCATCAGCCGGTCCATCGACTTTTCCTCGCCATGCTCGGCATGGAGCGAGGCGATCAGGGTGGCGAAGGTGTCGTCGAACCCGTCCTGCACCGTCCGGGCGACGAAGGGCAGCTCCCGCGTCAGGATATGGCCGAGATACGGGCTGTTGCCGCACACCGCCTCGATCAGCGCCCGGCCGGGTCCTGAATCGGCGAAGGCTTCCGCCCACGCGCGGGTCTCCGGCTCCGCCGCGGCGGCCTGCTGGCGCCAGCGCTCCATCCCCAGCGCCGCCTGCGCGGTGTCGAAGGGCTTCGGCAAGGGGCTTGAGAACGCGATGGGGCTGGGCATGGCAACCGTCTTTCCTGCTCAAATCATGGGCAGAAAGCTGCACGTGTCGGGCGTGAAGGTCAATCGGACCGATTCCCCTTCTTTTTCCGACGGTAGCCGATGATCCGCCGCACCGCGAAAATCCTCGGTCTGACGCTGACCGGGGTTGGCGCCGTGGCGCTTGCCGCCGGCGGGCTGTTCGCGTGGCGGCTGGCGCAGGGGCCGGTCGCTCTCGACCCGCTGATCCCCTATGTCGAACGGGCGCTGAGCGACCGCGACGGCCGGTTCCACGTCGACATCGGCGAACTGGTGTTGTCGCTGGAGGACGAGGACGGGCTTGAGGGTCCCGGCCGCCGTCTCGACCTGCGCGCCCGCCGGGTGCAGGCGCTGAACGCCGATAACGCGGAACTGGCCGCGGTGCCGGAGATGGGCATCGGCTTCTCCATCCCCGCGCTGTTCCGCGGCACGCTGTCGCCGACGCGCCTGGATCTGGTGCGGCCGCGCCTGACCGTGCTGCGCCGCGCCGACGGCAGCCTCGCCTTCGACGTGCGGGCCGACGCCGAGTCCGCCGGCAGGTCCGAGAATACCGGCCCCGACCTGATGGACGAGGCGCTGGACAGCCTGCGCCGCCCGCCCGACATCGACCGGCCGCTGGGTCTGCTGCGCCGCCTGTCGGTGGTGGGTGCCGACCTGCGGGTCGAGAACCGCATGCTCAATCTGTCCTGGCACGCCACGCGCGCCGACGTCGTTCTGACCCGCGACTCCCAGGGCGCCCAGGGCCGCGCCCGCGTCACACTGGATTTGGGCAACGGCGGCGGACCGGAGGCGCCACAAGCGGTCACTGTCGCCGCCGCCGGCCATTACAACATCGCCGACGCCACCACCGACCTGACCCTGTCCGTCGACGGGCTGGAGCCGGCGGCACTGGCGGAGGTCGGGCCGGCACTGGCGCCGCTGTCGGCGGTGAAGCTGCCGCTGTCCGGCACGGTCTCGGCGCGGCTCGACCCGCGCTTCGAACCGATGACGGTCGACCTGGACCTGCGCGGCGGCAGCGGCAGCGTCGCCCTGCCCGCCACCCTGCGGCCGGAGCCGGTCGCGGTGCGGAGCCTGGAGCTGCGCGGCAGCCTGGACGTGCCGCGCCGGCGGCTGCGGATCGACGATCTGTCGCTGGCAGCGGCGGAGGGCGGCGAGCTGCTGGGCCTGAGCGGCCGGGGCGAACTGGTGGAAACCGACGGCAAGCGCGACCTCCGGGCCAGCCTGTCGCTAACCGCCGGCGGCCGGACCGCCGGGCTGGAGCTGTCGGGACGTCAGGGGCCGGACAAGGACGGCCAGGCGACCGCAAGGCTGACCGGCTTCACCCCCGCCGCCGTCGCCGGCCTCGCCCCACGGCTGGCGCCGCTGAAGGCCGCCGACCTGCCGCTGTCGGGAACGGTGGAGGTCGCCTTCGACCCGTCGCTGCAGCCGACCGGCGGCAAGGCCGACATCACCGCCGGGCGCGGCCAGCTGATCCGGCCGGAGCTGTTCGAAGGGCCGGTGCCGATCGAGTCGGCCCGGCTGCGCCTGCATGGCGACCGCGACCGCATCGAACTGGACGGGCTGAGCGCGGTGCTGGGCGAAACCGGCGGGCCGCAGCCGAAGGTCGAGGCCAGCGGCACCGCGCTCCGCCAGGGCGACCGCATGGCGGTGGAGGCGCAGGCGACGGCCCGCGGCGTCGCGCTGGACGAGTTGCACCGCTATTGGCCCACCGTCGCCGGTCCCAACGCACGGGAATGGGTGACCCGGAACCTGTCGCACGGGACGGTGACGGAGGCGCGGGCGGAGGTGGGCCTCTCGATACCACTCGATGGGTCGGGGCCGCCCGAGCAGACGCACTTCCTAGCCACCATGGCCGGGGGGGACATCAGCGTCCGCTATTTCCACGACCTGACGCCGGTGACCGGCGCCGGGCTGGAGGCGACGACCGATGGCAAGACCTTCACCATCCAGACCAAGGGCGGTCGGATCGCCGACCCGAAATCCGGCGACATCGAGATCGGCGACGGCAAGGTGGTGATCGGCGGGCTGGATGTCGGCAAGGAGACGATGGACATCCGCCTGCCGGTCCAGGGTCCGGTACGCTCCATCCTGACGCTGATCGACATGCCGCCGCTGGGCTATCCGACCAAGCTGGAGATGGACCCGAAGCGCACCCAGGGCACCGCCGAGGCGCAGCTGCATTTCGCCTTCCCCCTGCTGGCCGACCTGAAGGTGGAGCAGCTGGAGCTGGACGTGACCGGCAAGCTGCACAAGGTGGCGGTGGAGAAGGTCGCGGCCGGGCTGAACGCCACCGATGGCGAGCTGTCGCTGGCGCTCAACCTCAAGGCGATGCAGATCAAGGGCGCCACCAAGCTGGACGGCATTCCCGTCACCGTCGACTGGAACGAGTCCTTCGACAGTGCCGCCAAGGGTCCGCGCACCCGCATCGCGGTGAAGGGCGACGCCACCGCCGACGATCTGCGCGCCCACGGCATCGACCTGGAAGACCGGGTGCAGGGTCCCTTCGGCGCCGACATCCTGTTCACGGTGGACCGCAAGCACAAGCTGCTGCTGACCGGCACCCTGAACCTGGAGAAGACCCGACTGTCGATCGAGGAGCTGGGCTGGGCCAAGCCCCCCGGCAAGCCCGGCACCGGCAAGCTGACGCTGGAGTTCGACAAGGACCGCCCCACCCGCATCAGCAACCTGACGATCGACGCCGGCGGCCTGAAGAGCGTCACCAATCTGGAACTGGCCGACGGCGGCAAGCGGGTGGCGCGGGTGCAGACCCCCAGCTTCAAGCTGGGCCAGACCGACCTGCGCGCCGACCTGACCGTGTTGCCTCCCGCCAAGCCGGGCGGTCCCTCCGGCGGCTACGCCGGCACCATCACCGGCGCCAGCCTGGACGCCCGCGGCCTGACCGGCAAGACGCCGTCGGGCGAGGGCGCCGTCACACCGCCGCCCAAAAAGCCGCCCTCCCCCACCGACGACGGCCGCAAGACGCCGCTGGACGTCGCCATCAAGTTTGATTCGGTGGTGTTCGGCGAGGGACGGCGGCTGCGGCAGGTCTCGGGAACCATGCGGCGGAACGCCACCGCCTGGACTCTGCTGGACCTCACCGGCCGCAGCGAAGGCGGTGGCGTGTCGCTGAAATGGCGGCCAGGTCCGCAGGGCGTCTACGAGCTTGCGATCAATGCCGAGGATCTCGGCTCCGCCCTGCAGGCGATGGATCTGAACGACCGCATGCGCGGCGGCCGGCTGACCCTGACCGGCCGCTCGGCCGAGCCGCGGGCCGATGCCGCCATCGTCGGCAAGGCCGAGATCCGCGATTACACGCTGATCGACGTTCCGGCGCTGGCCCGCATCCTGAACGCCATCTCGCCGTCGGGCTTCGCCGAGCTGCTGGGCGGCGGGAAGGGCATCTCTTTCGGCCGCATGGTCGCGGATTTCCGCAAGGAGGGCCGGCTGCTGAACCTGAAGGACCTGCGCACGTCGGGCTCGGCACTCGGCCTGACGCTGGAGGGCCAGATCGATTTGGAAACGGAAACCGCCAACCTGCAGGGCACCATCGTCCCGGTCTATGGCCTGAACCGGCTGATCGGCCAGATCCCGCTGCTGGGCGACATCCTGAGCGGCGGCGAGGGCCAGGGCATCTTCTCCGCCACTTGGCACGTCCAGGGACCGCTGTCCGACCCCGACGTGTCGGTCAACCCGCTGGCGGTGCTGGCTCCGGGCTTCCTGCGCAACCTGTTCTTCCTGGGCGGCGACGGCACGCCGATGCCCGACACCAAGGCGCCGCCGGAGGCGCATACGCGCTGAGGCGTCAGGCGACCGTCCCAAGCAAAAGGGGCAGGATCGGGGGATGACCCCGAGCCTGCCCCTCCAGCAACTTTACCTTACAGTCTTACAGCGCGCGGACGTCGGCCAGATGGCCGGTCACCGCCGCCGCCACGGCCATCGCCGGGCTGACGAGGTGGGTGCGGCCGCCGCGGCCCTGACGGCCTTCGAAGTTGCGGTTGGAGGTCGACGCGCTGCGCTCGCCAGGAGCCAGACGGTCGGCGTTCATTGCCAGGCACATGGAGCAGCCCGGCTCGCGCCACTCGAAGCCGGCCTCGGTGAAGATCTTGTCCAGCCCCTCTTCCTCGGCCTGCTCCTTGACCAGACCCGAACCGGGAACCACCAGGGCGCGCACGCCCTCGGCGACCTTGCGGCCCTTGGCCACCTCGGCGGCGGCGCGCAGGTCTTCGATGCGGCCGTTGGTGCAGGAGCCGATGAAGACGGTGTCGACCTTCACCTCGGTCAGCGGCTGGCCGGGGGTCAGGCCCATGTAGGCGAGCGAGCGCTCGACGGCGGCGCGCTTGCCGGCATCGGCGATCTCGGCCGGGTTGGGCACGGTCGCGGTGATCGGCAGCACGTCTTCCGGGCTGGTGCCCCAGGTGACCTGCGGGACGATGTCGGCGGCGTTCAGCACGACGGTGGCGTCATAGACCGCACCCTCGTCCGACGGCAGCGTCTTCCAATACTGGACGGCCTGCTCCCAGGCGCCGGCCTTGGGGGCCAGGGCGCGGCCCTGGACGTAGGCGAAGGTCTTCTCGTCCGGGGCGATCAGGCCGGCGCGGGCGCCGCCTTCGATCGCCATGTTGCAGACGGTCATGCGGCCTTCCATCGACAGGTCGCGGATGGCTTCGCCCGCGAATTCGATGACGTAGCCGGTGCCGCCGGCGGTGCCGATCTTGCCGATGATGGCCAGCACGATGTCCTTGGCGGTGACGCCCGGATTCACCTTGCCGTCCACGCGGATCAGCATGTTCTTGGCCGGCTTCTGCAGCAGGGTCTGGGTGGCCAGCACATGCTCCACCTCCGACGTGCCGATGCCGAAGGCCAGCGCACCGAAGGCGCCATGGGTGGCGGTGTGGCTGTCGCCGCAGACGATGGTGGCGCCGGGCAGGGTGAAGCCTTGTTCCGGACCGACGATGTGCACGATGCCCTGGCGAACGTCGTCCATCGGGAAGTAACGGACGCCGAAGTCGCGGGCGTTCTTGTCCAGCGTCTCCACCTGGATCCGGCTTTCCTCCTCGGTGATGCCCTTGGAGCGGTCGGTGGTGGGGACGTTGTGGTCGGGCACGGCGAGAGTGGCTTCCGGACGCCGCACCTTGCGGCCGGCGACGCGCAGTCCTTCGAACGCCTGCGGGCTGGTCACTTCATGGACCAGATGGCGGTCGATATAGAGGATGCAGGTGCCGTCGTCCTGGCGATGCACGACGTGGCTGTCCCAAATCTTGTCGAACAGAGTGCGCGGCTTGGACATCGGAAAAACTCTCTCTCGCGGTACGACAGGCGCAGAACAATCGGAGGCCGCACCATAGCCTTGTGTCGCGCCGGGGACAAGCGCGGCCATACGTCTTTCGCCGCAAGCCTGTCCCCCGCAATATTATGACGCGGGCGGCCGGTGAGGGGGTATTCAGGGAAGCATCTTGCCGGGGTTCAGCAGACCCTTGGGGTCGAGCGTCGCCTTGATGGCGCGCAGCATGTCGAACTCCACCGGCCCTTTGATGACCGGCATCTCGTCCTTCTTGAAGCGGCCAACGCCATGCTCGGCGGAGATCGAGCCGTCGAGCTTGAAGATCACCTCGTTCACCACGTGGCAGATCTCGTCCCAGCGGTCGAGATAGGCCTTGGTGTCGGCGCCTTCGGGCTGGCTGAGGTTGAAGTGGATGTTGCCGTCGCCGACATGGCCAAAGGGGGTCGGGCGGATGCCGGGGCAGGCCTTCGCCACCGCGGCCTCGGCCAGTTCGATGAACTCGGCGACGCGGGACACCGGGATCGACACGTCGTTCTTGATCGAGCCGCCTTCGAACTTCTGCGCCTCGACGATCGCCTCGCGGATGAACCACAGCTGCTTGGCCTGGGCGTCCGACTGGGCCAGCGTGGCGTCGGTCGCCAGTTCGGCCTCGAACGCCTCGCCCAGCGCGGTCTCCACCGTCTCCTGGAAGGCGTCGGACTGGGTGCCGGCGGTCAGCTCGGTCAGGACGTACCAGGGCGACGGCTCCGACAGCGGGTCGACGGTGCCGGCAACATGTTTCAGCGCGAAGTCCAGGCAGCGGCGCGACATCAGCTCGAAGGCCGACACGGCGTCGCCGGAGGCGGCGCGCAGGCGGGCCAGCAGCTCGATGGCCGCCGCCGGGCTCGGCACGGCGACGAAGGCGGTGATCGACTGGCGCGGGCGCGGAAACAGCTTCAGCACGGCGGCGGTGATGATGCCCAGCGTGCCTTCGGCGCCGACGAACAGGTTCTTCAGGTCGTAGCCGGTGTTGTTCTTGCGCAGCCGGCGCATGCCGTCCCAGACGCGGCCGTCGGCCAGAACCACCTCCAGACCCAGAACGAGGTCGCGGGTGTTGCCGTAGCGCAGGACGTTGATGCCGCCGGCGTTGGTGGAGATCAGGCCGCCGATCTGCGCCGTGCCCTCCGCCCCCAGGCTCAGCGGGAACAGGCGGTCGGCGTCGGCCGCGGCCTCCTGCACGCTGGTCAGCACGACGCCGGCCTCCACCGTCATGGTGTAGTTCAGCGTGTCGATGTCGCGGATGCGGTTCATGCGCGACAGGCTGAGCACGATCTCGCGCCCCTCCTCGTACGGGATGGAGCCGCCGACGAGGCTGGTGTTGCCGCCCTGCGGCACGATGGGGATGCCTGCCTCGGCACAGACCTTCACGACCGCCGCGACTTCCTCGGTGCTGGCCGGGCGGACCACCGCCGGGCTGTTGCCCTTGAAGCGCCCGCGCCACTCCGCAAGGTACGGGGCCATGTCGGCGGCGTCGGTAAGGATGCCGGACGGGCCGACAATGGCGCGGATCTGGTCGAGAGCGGCGGCGATGTTGGTCATGGCGCTTGAGGTCCGGCAGGTGGAGGTGTCGCAGTGAAACACGACACTTCTACAATCTGGCCGTCCTCATTTCCATGCAACTGTTGCGCAGACCAGCCGCCACGCGGTGCGTTAGCTCCGCGGCGCGGCAGCCCGGCGCAGGCGGTCGTTGATCGCCATGCCCAGCCCGACCTCCGGGATCGGCATCACGGCGATGCGCTTGGCCCCGCTCTGATCCAGGTTCCGCAGGTGGGAGAACAGGTTGGCCGCCGCCTCGTTCAGGTCGCCTTCCAGGCTCAGGTTCAGGCGGGTGGTGCCGCCGAAGACGAAGCGGTCGGGGCCGAAGGTCAGGAACGCCTCGTTCTCTTCCGCCGACGATGCATTGAGGCGCACCGCGGCATTGGGGGCGTAGTGGCTTTCCAGCTGGCCGGGCGACTTGGGCGCGGTCGGGTCGCCGGCCGACAGGCGGACCGGACCGATCAGCCGCTCCATCTCGTCGGGCAGCACGGCGCCGGGGCGCAGCAGCACCGCCTCCGGGCCGGTCAGGTCGATGACGGTGGACTCCAGCCCGACCATGCATTTGCCGCCGGTGACGATGGCGTCGACCCGGTCGCCCAGGCTTTCCAGCACATGGTGCGGCGTGGTCGGGCTGACGGCGCCGGAGCGGTTGGCGCTGGGCGCGGCGATCGGCTTGCCGGCGGCGCGCAGGATGGCCTGCGCCACCGGGTGGTTGGGCACGCGGATGGCGATGCTGTCCAGCCCGGCGCTGACCAGCAGCGACAGCGCGGAGTTGGCCGGGCGCGGCACCACCATGGTCAGCGGGCCAGGCCAGAACTGCGTCGCCAGATCGTGGGCGCGGTCGTCGAACAGGCCCCAGGAGTGGGCGGCGGCCAGATCGGGGACATGAACGATCAGCGGATTGAACTGCGGCCGGCCCTTGGCGGCGAAGATGGCCGCCACGGCACGGTCGTCGGTCGCGTCGGCACCCAGGCCATAGACCGTCTCGGTCGGGAAGGCGACGAGACGGCCGGCGCGCAGCAGCTCGGCCGCGCGGGTGATGCCGGCGGCGGTGGCCGGGATCAGCGCCGGGCGCTTTTCACCGGTATCGGGTGCGGAATGGTCAGTCACGGTGTCCTTCTAGCCCGTGCAGCACCGGTGTCAATTCGCGCGGTTGCACCGGTGCCATGCCCAAGGTTATGAGGGGAGTGCGCAATCACCGAACACAACATGATGGGTGCGGGCATGACGGGCAAGGTCTTCACCGTGGCGCAGCAGAAAGGCGGCGCCGGCAAGACCACGCTGGCCGCCCATCTCGCCATCGCCTGGGCGCAGCTGGGATACCGCGTCGCCACCGTCGACATCGACCCGCAGGGCAGCCTGACCCGCTGGCACGCGGTGCGGGCCGAGGCGACCGGCGGTCAGCCCGGCTTCACCCATGTGCAGATCACCGGCTGGCGCACCCAGGCGGAGGTGGAGAAGCTGGCGCGCGCCCACGACATCGTGGTGATCGACAGCCCGCCGCACGCCCAGACGGAGGCGCGCATCGCCGTGCGTGCCGCCACCCTGGTGGTGGCGCCGGTGCAGCCGAGCCCGATGGATTTGTGGGCGGTGCATCCGACCATCGATCTGGCGGCGCAGGAGAAGCGCCGCCTGCTGCTGGTGCTGAACCGCGTGCCGCCGCGCGCCCGCATCGCCGACGAACTGATTGCCAAGGTGCATGACCTGGTCGACCCGCCGGCGGTGGAGCTGGCGACGGCCCAGGTCGGCAACCGCACCGCTTATGCCGGCACGCTGATGACCGGCCTGTCGGTGACGGAGGCCGCGCGCAAAACCCAGGCGGCGGCGGAGATGCAGGCACTGGCGGAGGAGATATTGGGGCGGGTTTGAGGGGGGCGGTAGCAGTCATTGCCCCCTCCCTAACCCTCCCCCGCTAACGCGGGAGAGGGAACTCCGCCGCTTCGGCGGTTAAGTCTCGCCAACAAGCGTCCAACCCCCTCTCCCGCGAAGCGGGGGAGGGATGGGGAGGGGGCATTCGAAGCCACCTCCCCCCAACCTCAGTCCTTGAACTCGCCCATCGCCGACTGGATGTAGTTCGGCAGACCGATGTCGTCGATCAGGCTCAACTGGGTTTCCAGATAGTCGATGCGCTCTTCCGACTCTTCCAGCAGTTCGGACAGCTCGTCGCGCGACACGTAGTCGGCCTTGGCCTCGCACACGGCGATGGCGTTGGCGATGCGGTCGCGGGCCTCGCGCTCGGCGGCGAGGTCGCTGGAGAGGATCTCCGGCACGTCCTCGCCGATGTGCAGCTTGCCGAGGTCCTGGAGGTTGGGGATCGCCTCGATGAACAGGATGCGTTCGATGATCTCGTCCGCGCTCTTCATCACCTCGATGGAGGCGTGATACTCCCACTTGCCCAGGGCCCTGACGCCCCAGTTCTTCAGCATGCGGGCGTGCAGGAAATACTGGTTGATCTGCGTCAGCTGGTCCTTCAGGACGATCTGAAGCTGGGCGATGACGTCACTGTTGCCTTTCATGATCCGTCCTCCGCTCAGCTCGGGAAGCCGCCCATGGCCGACTGCAGGTAATTCTGCACGCCGAGCATGTCGATCAGGCCAAGCTGCTGTTCCAGCCAGTGGGCGTGGTCTTCTTCCGTGTCGACCAGCAGTTCCAGCAGGATGCGGCGGGTGTCGTAATCCTTCACCTGCTCGCAATAGGCGATTGCCTCCTTCAGGGTGGCCACCACCTCGTATTCGAGGTTCAGGTCGTTCCGCATCATCTCCGGAACGGTCTTGCCGATGTGAATCGGGTCGCGGCTGGCGACGTCGGGCGTGCCTTCCAGGAACAGGATGCGGCGGATCAGCTTGTCGGCATGTTCCAACTCCTCTTCCCGCTCGTGCGAGATGCGCCCGCTCAGCGCCTTGAGGCCCATGTCCTCCATGCTACGCGCATGGGACAGATACTGGTCGGCAGCGCTCAGTTCGCCGGTGAGCAGCTTGTTCAAACGGTCCAGGACCCCTTGATCGCCTTGCATGGTGGGATGCTCCTGAATGGATAATTTGTCGCACCTTGTCACAGACGAAGGACTCGCACAATAAAAATCTCCTGTAAAAACAGAAGTGTAGTTGATAGTCACTATCATTTGGAGCGCCTGTGAGCTGCACAAAATACAGTCAGGCCGTGATGTCTATTTTGCGAATCAATGTCAATTGCGATAAGGCAGGAATTGGGGAAATCCCCCGGCTCCACTTGTGGTCTTAGACTTGCGGCAACGCAGCGATGCTTGAACCGGAGAACAGGCCGACGTGTGGAGCGGTTCCCGCCACCCCGATCCGGCCGCCGCATTGAGGCAGGGGCCGTTCCGTGGTAACAGACCGCGGGAATTCTGCCACCCTGCCCCGCCCTTCATTTCAACGACAGCCGGATTGCGGCCATGACGACGACCACCCCCTCGGCTCCCACCTCGGAGTTCCTGCGCACCCTTCAGGAGCGCGGGTTCATCCACCAGTGCACCGACCTCGCCACGCTGGACGAGCGGGCGCAGAAGGGGCCGATCGTCGCCTACATCGGCTTCGACTGCACCGCCGACAGCCTGCATGTCGGCAGCCTGCTGCCGATCATGATGCTGCGCTGGCTGCAGAAGACCGGCCACAAGCCGATCGTCCTGATGGGCGGTGGCACCACCAAGATCGGCGACCCGTCGGGCAAGGACGAGGCGCGCCAGCTGCTGACCGACGAGGTCATCGGCAACAACATGGCGGGCATCAAGCGCATCTTCGGCCGTTACCTGACCTTCGGGGATGGGCCGACGGATGCGGTGATGGCGAACAACGCCGACTGGCTGGACGAGCTGAAATACATCCCGCTGCTGCGCGACATCGGCCGGCATTTCACCATCAACCGCATGATGACCTTCGAATCGGTCAAGCTGCGGCTGGAGCGCGAGCAGCCGCTGACCTTCCTCGAATTCAACTACATGATCCTGCAGGCCTACGACTTCGTGGAGCTGAAGCGGCGCTATGGCTGCACGCTGCAGATGGGCGGGTCGGACCAGTGGGGCAACATCGTCAACGGCGTCGAGCTCGGCCGCCGCACCGACGGGGCGGAGCTGTTCGGCCTGACCACGCCGCTGCTGACCACGTCCTCCGGCGCCAAGATGGGCAAGACCGCCGCCGGCGCGGTCTGGCTGACCGCCGACAAGCTCAGCAGCTATGACTTCTGGCAGTACTGGCGCAACACCGAGGATGCCGATGTCGGCCGCTTCCTGCGCCTCTACACCGAACTGCCGCTGGACGAGGTCGCCCGGCTGGAAAGCCTGCAGGGCGCCGAGATCAACGAGGCCAAGAAGATCCTCGCCAACGAGGTGACCAAGCTCGCCCATGGCGAGGAAGCCGCCTTGGAGGCCGCCGAGACCGCGCGCCGTGCTTTCGAGGAAGGCGCCGCGGCCGAGGGGCTGCCCAGCATCGAGGTCTCCCGCGCCGATCTGGAGGCCGGGCTGCCGGTGGTCGACCTGCTGGTGTCGGCCGGTCTGGCGGCGTCGAAGGGCGAGGCACGTCGCCTCATCAAGGGCGGCGGGGCCAAGCTGAACGACGGGCCGATCGCCGATGAAACGGCGAAGGCGACGGCGGCGGACCTGAACGCCGACGGCGTGGTCAAGCTCAGTGCCGGCAAGAAGCGCCATGCGCTGGTGAAGGTGGGGTAAGCAGGGTCACGGTGCCGGCCGGGGCCTTGAGTCGCCGGCCGGCACCTCCCGCCTAATCTCCCCTGCCCCGCGCCTGCCCCATCAGTCCCTGCGGCCGGTAGATCAGGAACAGCGTCAGCAGCCCGAACGCGACGATGTCCTTGTAGGCGAGCGCGAAATAGGCCGACCAGAAGGTCTCCACCAGCCCCAGCAGGGCGCCGCCCAGCATCGCCCCCGGCACCGAGCCGATGCCGCCGACCACCGCCGCGGCCAGCGCCTTGAATCCGATCAGATAGCCGGTGAAGAAGTTCACCCCACCGTAATACAGCGCGATCACCGCCCCCGCCGCAGCGGCCAGCCCGCCGCCGATGGCGAAGGTGGTCGCAATCGTCCTGTTGACGTCCACCCCCACCAGCTCCGCCGCCGCGATGTCGTCGGTGCAGGCGCGATGCGCCCGGCCGAAGGCGGTGCGCTGCATGATCCCCCACAGCATGGCATAGAGCCCGCCGGTCAGCGCCAGGATCGCCAGCTGCGCCGTCAGCGCGGTGACGGTGAAGGCGCCGTCGCTCAGCAGGTCGAAGCGCTCGGTCATCACCGGCGCCGGCCACCAGTCGCGGGCGCCATGCAGCAGCCGCACCCCCTCCTGATAGGCGATGGACAGCCCGACGGCGACGATCAGCGGCGTGTGGCTGCGCACACCGCGCAAACGGCGGAAGACCAGCCGGTCCATCGTCCAGCCCTGCACCGCGGTGAAGCCCATCACCAGCACCAGCATGCCCAGCAGGGCCGGCGGCCATGTCGCCCAGCCGGCCATGCCCAGCCCGGCCGCCGCCATCGCCGTCAGCATGGCGCCGAGCATCGTCAGTTCACCCATCGCCAGATTGATCTGGCCGAGGATGGCATAGACCAGGGTATAGCCCAGCGCCAGCAACCCGTAGACGCAGGCCACCGTGGCGGCGTTGATGATTTGCTGGACCAGAAACAGGATGGGCGTCCAACGCGTCGGCTGCGGCCTGTCGATCTCCACCACCCCGCCGACGGCATCGCGCGGCGGTCTGATGCGCAGCCACTGCTGCAGCATGGCGAAGCGCATCCCGGTCAGCCAGCCGCTGCGGTCGGTGGCTACCGCCTCCAGGGTCCGCCGCCCCTCCTCCATCGACGTGCCGGCGAAGCGGCAGGCGATCCAATGCGCCTGCCCGCCGCTGCGGTAATCGACACGCAGCACCCGCTTGTCCTCGGCGTAAGCGCGGGTGGACAGGTCGGTGACGGGTCCGTCGTCGAAGGCCGGGATTAGCTTCCGGCACAGCGCATCCTGGTCGGCATCGACGCCGCACCCGGTGAGCAGCAGCAGGACGAGGCACAACAGCGGCAGGATGCGAGGCACGGAACCGCCCGGTCAGGTGGGATGGTTCAGCCTACCGACAATTTGGGAGGGTGGGAAGCGTCCGCTATTTGCCCCCACCCGCCCCTTCACTCAACCATGTAATCCCGCACCAGCAGCTCGGCGATCTGCACGGCGTTCAGCGCCGCGCCCTTGCGCAGGTTGTCGGCGACGCACCAGAAGGACAGGCCGTTCTCCACCGTGAAGTCGTCGCGGATGCGGCTGACGAAGACCGGGTTGTCGCCGGCGACCTCGACCGGGGTGACATAGCCGTCACCGCTCTGCTGGTCGACCACCGACACACCGGGGGCGGCGCGCAGGACGACGCGGGCCTCCTCGGCGCTGATCGGCTCCTCCGTCTCGATGTTGATCGACAGGGCATGGCCGATGAAGGTCGGCACGCGGACGCAGGTGGCGGCGACCTTGATCTTGGGATCGAGGATCTTCTTGGTCTCCACCATCATCTTCCACTCTTCCTTGGTGGAGCCGTCCTCCATGAAGGCGTCGATCTGGGGGATGACGTTGAAGGCGATCTGCTTGGGGAAGACGC
>NZ_CAMLJP010000027.1 GCF_946480385.1 uncultured Azospirillum sp. | reverse complement strand
CGGGCGGTTTCCTCCGGCCGGTTCCAATAGCCGCGCATCACGTTGGCGCCGCGCACCACCAGTTCGCCCACCTGGCCGGGGGGAAGGCGGTTGCCCTCCTCGTCGGCGACGAAGGCTTCGCAATTGGGGATGGCGCGTCCCACCGAGGCGGGCTTGGCGTCCAGATCGGCGGGGTCGAGCGTGCTGATGCGGGTGCAGCACTCGGTCATGCCGTACATGGAATGGAAGACGGCCTGCGGGAAACGCTCGCGCAGCCGGCAGAGATGGGCGGCCGGCAGCGGGGCGGCGGCGTTGGTCAGGTAGCGCAGGCTGCCGAGATCGGCGGTCTTCGCCGCCTCCAGCCCCAGCAGGGTGGAGAAGACGGTCGGGACGCCGGGCAGGCCGGTGACCCGATGCTGCACCATTCGCTTCAGCGTCTCCATCGGGAAGGCGAAGGAGCGCTCCAGCACCAGGGTGAAGCCGACGCGGGCGCCGGTCAGCACCTGGGACAAGCCGTAACCGAAGGTCAGCGGCAGCACGCACATCACCACGTCGTCCGGCCGGTTCTCCAGATAGGTCGAGATCGACCAGCTGGTGTTGACGTAGTTGGCGTGGGTCAGCATCACGCCCTTGGGCCGGCCGGTGGTGCCGGAGGTGTACATGATCGCCGCCAGATCCTGGTCGATCAGGCCGGGATCGGCCGGCTGGCGATGCGGGGCCGCCAGAGCGTCGGCGTAAAGCAGACCGGATGTGCCAGCCGGCAGGGCTGCGCCCACCCACAACACCGCCGGCGGCGTTTCCACCGCCTCCAGCGCCGGCAGGACCTGCCGGGCCAATGCCGCCGGCGCGATCAGGACCCGGACGCCGGCATCGGCCAGCAGGTAGGTCAGCTTGTCGGCCTTGGTCGAGGGATTGACGGGCACGAACACGCCGCCGGCCTTCAACGTGCCGAACAGGCCGGCGACATATTCGATCGAGTTCTCCAGCATCACCGCCACGCGGTCGCCGCGAGCCACCCCGGCCGACTGGAGCGCGCAGGCGACGGCGTCGCTCTCGCGGTCCAGTTCGGCGAAGCTGCGGCGGACATCCCCGGCAATCAGCGCGGTCCGGGAAGGATCCCGCCCGGCAGTCTCGCTGAGGAACTGGTGAACCAGATGGGCCATGGAACCGTCCTTCTTGCAGTCGCCCTTCCGCTGAGCTCTTCCGCTGGGCCTGTCCGTCGGCGCCCGTCGCTCGACCGATGTCAGGCGGCGTTGCGGAGTTCCTGCTTGCGGTCGACGAAGCTGGCGATGCGATCGACCGACTCCAGGTTGTCAGCGATCATGTCGTCATCGTCGACGGCGATGCCGAAGCGCTCTTCCAGGAAGGCGACGACGTGCATGATGCCGGTGCTGTCGATGATCCCCGACTCCAGCAGGGATTCGCTGTTGTCGAAGCCGGAGTCCTTGCCGAGCAGGAAATTCTCCACGATGAAGGCGCGGATTTCCGGCAGGGCGGGAGCGGTCAGGGTCGTGTCGGTCAGGGTGGCGGTCCGCATGTCTCTGAAAACTCCTGCTGGGTTCGGTCGACGTGGGTTCGGTCGAAACGATGTCTAACGAGGTCTGTCGAAATGGGTTCGGTGTGGTCGGGGCCGGGCGGCTCGCGGGGATGAGGATGGGGGAGTGGGGCCGGCCATCCCTGGTCATGTGTCCCGCGGTGGATCGGCTCCTTGTTTTCGCATCCGCGTGATATGCAATTTTATTGTGATGATTGAGGCAGTTTGCGAGGGATCAAAGGATAGGAGTGGATTGAAGTCTGTGGTTAGCCACTCTGTTGTCCGGTAATAGGGCTTGTCGCTTGCCGCTTGACCTTCGGCTTGGCGCGCACGGAGGCGGTCATACGCCTGCGGACTTGGGTTTTGCCATGGAACCTGCCCATTCGGGCATGGCCTCGCCGGCCGGACTACCGGTAATGGCGGCCTTACGCTTGCGCAGCTGGGCCGGGATGCCGGTCAGCTGGACGCTGAGCCATTCCACGGTCGCATCGTCGGACACGGGGAAGGCCTTCAGGCGCAGCGGGTCGGTGGAGGCGTCGTTCCAGCCGGGATCGATGGTCCGGGCGGTGCGGTATCCGGCACGCCGGATCTCCTCCACCTCGCGGTCGCTGAAGTCGCCGTTGGGGAAGGCGAAATGGCGGCATGGCCGGCCCAGCGCCTCCTCCAGCTCAGCACGGCACAGCGCGATCTCGTCGGCACAGCGGCCGTCGTCACACTGCAGCAGGATCGGGTGGGTGCGGGTGTGGGCGCCGTAATCGGCGACATCGGTCATCCGCGCGATCTCGTCCCAGGTCATCGCCTGACGGTCGGCGCCGTCGCTATCGGGATCGTCGCCGGCTTCGGCCAGCAGGCGGCGGCGTTCGAGATCGGGCACCCGCTTCAACCGCTCCACCCCGATGCCGTCGGCGGCGGCGGTCTTCCACCAATAGGGACGGGCGGTGCCGACGATCTGACTGCAGAGATAGATCGTCGGCCGCAAATCGAACTCGCGGAACACGGGCGCCAGCGCCGTGTTGTTCCGATGCCCGTCGTCGAAGGTGATGACCAGCGGATAGGCCGGCAGCTTGTCCCAGCGGCCGGTCTCCATCGCGGCGGCGACGGCGTCCAGCGTGGTGAAGCCGTAATGCTTGGCATACCAGCGCAGATGCTCGCGCAGCACTTCAGGGGTCGGGTCGTGGTAGACGACGATGGTGACGGCGTGCCGCGCCTTCAGGAACCGCTGCATCGCGCCGAATCCCGACCAGCGCACCAGATTGGCGATGGCGTTTTTCATGGTGCCCCCTTCCTTCATGTCGATGCCTCCGGCTCCGGCCGCGAACAGCCTTGGCCGGAAGCGGCATGCTGCTCTCGGCGTCAGCCGGTCGTGCTTTTCGTATGGCTCGCCGGTCCGGAGGCCGGCACCGGGCCGGCGGGAACGGCGGGAGTCGTGGTCAGGCTGCCGCGGGCGTTGCGGCGGTAGATCTCCAGCAGACGTTCGCGGAAGACGGCGACGTCGAACTGGCGCTCCCACCGGGCGCGGGCGCCGGCGCTCAGATTGCGGCGCAGGTTGCGGTCGTCGATCACCCGCGCCAGCGCGTCGGCCAGCGCGGCGACATCGCCCGGTGGCACCAGCAGCCCGGTCTCACCGTCGGCGATGGCGTCCGGAACGCTGCCGACCGGGGTGGCGACGATGGTCAGCCCCTCCGCCATCGCTTCCAGAACCGACATCGGCAGACCTTCGAACATCGAGGGCTGGACCAGCACATGGGCGTTGGCCAGCTCGCGCCGGCAGCCGGCCTGGTCGAGCCAGCCGGTGAAGCGCACGCGGTCGGCGATGCCGAGGTCCGTGGCAAGGCCGCGATAGGTCTCCAGATCGCCGTCGCCGGCGATGGTGACCTGCCAGTTCCGGTCGCGGCAGGCGGGGGAGGCGAGCGCATTCAGCAGGACGTCGATGCCTTTCAGCTTGATCAGCCGGCCGAGGAACAGCAGGCGCACCGGACCGGCGAAGCCTTCCTCCGCGTCGTCGCGCACCGGCGGGAAGGCCGGACCCGGCACGGCGTTGTGCAGCAGGGTGGTGCGCTGCCGCATCTCCGGCCCGAAGGCCTCGGCCACCCAGTCGCGCCAGAATTCGCCCAGGACGACGATCTCGCTGGTCATCGCCATCATGCGGCGGATCGCCCAGCGCATCAGCGGGCTGCTGTCCTTGAAGTGCTTCGGGAAGCGCCCGCCATGCAGGTGCAGGACGACCGGCACGCCGAAGCTGCGGGCCATGGCGATCAGGATGCCCTTGCGCAGGACACTGCCATATTCCGCCATATGGATGTGGACGAGGTCGGCCTTGCCGACGGCGAAGCAGCCGGCCAGACGGGCGGTCGCCCGTGCGAAATAGAGCGGCATCAGGTGGAATTTGCCGGGACCGTAGCTGTCGACCACCTCGAACTTCACGTCCGGGCAGTTTTGCCGCAGATCCGTCGTGAAGTTGTCGACCACACGGCCCATTCCGCCTTTCTCCTGCGTGCCGCCGGGGGAGACGATATAGATCATGTCCGCTCCTGATCCTTTCCCGGCCCGCCGTTCCTGCGTTGCGCCCCGGCTTTTACCGTGTGACGACCGTCCTTCGACGGCTGCGGCGGGCTTGTTATGTTTTTGGCCTCGGTCCCAGATCGGCTTGCTTTTCAGGCCGTACGGGGAGGTGCGTGGTGGTGCGGCCGGTCGGCTGCCGCCGGTTGGAACATGCCGCGACCAAAGGCCGGGCGACGTCCGCTTGCAAGTTTACGCGATACGGCACCCGCACGCTGTGGAGCGACCGAACGGGTTGGCTTGCCGGTATGGTTACCCAACCTGTGCATGGGCATCTTCCTTCCGGTCATACTCACCCTGATTGTTTTCCAGACCGATCATCGAAGCCGCCATAACCTTGGATCACCGTCGTTTGGAAGCGGTGGCGGCCGATCCGGCGAGCTTGTCCAGGTCTCCCGACAGCTCGGTGCCGCTGCGGTCCAGCTCCTGGTAGATCGCCAGCAGCGACTTGGCGTAGGCGTCGATGACGAACTGCTTCAGGAACAGGCGGCGGCCGTTCTCCGCAAGGCGTCGATAGAGATCCCGATCATGGCCGACCTGGACGACGGCGTCGGCCAGAGCCTGTGGGTCGTTCACCGGGATGATCCGAGCGGTCTCGCCGTCGGTCAGCACCTCCGGGATCGAGCCGACCGGCGTGGTGATGACCGGCAGCTGCGCCGACAGCGCTTCCAGGATCACCATCGGCAGCCCTTCATGGGTGGAGGGCAGCAGCAGCATGTCGTGGGAGCGGATGTGGGCATGCGCCTCCTCCCGGCCGATCCATCCCAGGAAGCTGCACTCCTCCGCGATCCCCAGTTCGGCCGCCATCGTGCGATAGCCCTCGACGTCGCCGCCGCCGCCGATGGTGATCCGGAAGGGCTGTCCGCGTTCCTTCAGCAGCGCGCCGGCGCGCAGCAGCGTGCCGATGCCCTTGCGCTCCGACAGGTTGGCCAGCACCAGCAGCGACAGGACTGCATCCGGTTCCGGCGGCACTGGCGGGCCGAGGTCGGCGCCGACATCGGGGACGGCGTTGTAGAGCACCCGGATCTTGCGGGGGTCGGTGCGGACCGACTGGACCAGGAAATCACGCCAGTTGTCGCCCAGCACCACCACCCGGCCGCATCGGTTGAACAGCCAGCGGCTGATGGCGCGGGCGAAGATGCCGCCCTCGAAGAATTCGACGAAGGAGGCGCCGTGCAGGTGGACCACTGTCGGGCAGGACATCAGCCCCGCCACCGCCTGGACCGCCGCCTTGCGCAGGAAACTCGCCCGCTCGGACACGTTGATGTGCACGACCGAGGCTTTGCGACGCGCCAGGATCCAGGCCATGCGCGTCAGGGTCAGGCCGAGATATAAGGGTGACAGCAGAACGCTACCGGTGCCGCGTGTATCGAGGATGATGGATCGGGTCGTGCCCGACTTGTCGAACTGATCGACCACGTAACCCGTCATGCGGCCGATGCCGCCGCCGCCGTCGAGTGCACCCGGCGTCGCGAACACGATCGCGATCCGGTGGGATGCATCCGGCAGGCTTGCGGGGGTACGGCTGTCGTTTGTGCTGTCCATAAGCGTCTGGGTCCTTTTTCGTGCTCAGGCGGCGTCGGACGCGGAGAACAAGGCTTGCCGCAGGCGGCGGCGCAGACCGACCGGCATCAGCGAATGCATGGTGAAGGTGGCGAGCGCCATTGGCGTCGGCTGCCCGTCGCGCAGCGCGGAATTTAGGATGCGCCAGCGCGTGCCGGCGGTCCGCGCCGCCTGTTCGCCGCCGGTCGCCTGCAGCAGCAGGCTGGCATAGGCGCGCGGCGACAGGTGGTCGCGCATCGACTCCGCCCATTCCAGGGCGTGGTTGATGTTGTGGCAGGTCGAAAGCGTGACGCGGTTGTTCTCGGTGTAATGAACGGCCATCACCTCGGGGATGTGGACCAGGGCCACGCCGTCGATCCGGCCGCAGGTGATCAGCCATTCCCAATCGTCGAACCGGGATTCGGGAATGGGGTTGCGCAGCAGCAGCGCCTTGGGCGCCAGCAGCGTGGTGGTGGGGGCGAAGGTCTCGCCCTTGAACAGGCCGCGGCGGACGAACAGGTAGTCGCCGATGGCGTCGGCCGGGGTGGCGAGCCGCCGCGGCCAGGCGAAGGTGCCGCGGGCGGTCACCACCTGACAACGGCAGCTGACGATGGGAAGGCGGATGCCGGCCGGGCGGGCGGCCATCTGCAGCGCCACCTTCTCCGGCATCCAATGGTCGTCGTCGTCGAGGAAGGCGATCCAGTCGCCCTGCGCGCCGCGGACGCCGATGTTGCGCGCCTCCGCGGCGCCGTGGTTCGTCTCGAGTTCCATCACGGTCAGCCGCGGATCGGCCAGCGTCGCCAGATGGGAGGCGGTGGCAGGATCCGGCCCGTCGATCACCACGACGACGTCCAGGTCCCGATAGGTCTGGTCGAGCGCGCTGCGCACCGCCCGCATCACCATGTCCGGGCGATTGCGGGTGGGGATCACGACGGTGACCTTTTCATTGCTCGCCGGGTGGTAACTGTTCGCCGGTTCTTTCTTCGGGCTCATGGGTCTGCCTTCGGTCGAAGCAAAATGGGAAGGGTCGCTGGGAAAGGGGCCTGGGGCCCGAAATCGATGGTCAGTACGGCGGCTAGAGCGCCCGGCTCTGGCCGGCATAGGCGGGGGCGACGGCCGTGGCGGCACTGGCGGGCGCATGGTGGCGGCGTAGGCGATGCTGCTCCTCCGCCCGGTCGTTCAGCAGGCGCTGCCAGCGGCTTTGCTGGATCAGGCGCACCACGGCGATGGTGGCGATCACCCAATTCATGGAATGGCGCTCGGCGAAGACGCTTTCCGACACCGACACCGCCAGCAGGGCGCAGCCGACGGCGAAGGCCCAGGCGGCCTCGGGCCGGCTGTTGCCGTAGCGGGCGGCGAAGAAGCCCTGGAACAACATGCGGCTCAGCACCACCAGGACCAGCGCCACGCCGACGAGGCCGAGATCGAGCGTCAGTTCCAGCCAGCCGCTGTGGGCCGAGGTGATGCCCCAGTCGCGGGTGAAGCTGGCGCCCGGACCGTTGAAGCCGAACCAGTAGGCGGCATAGCCATAACCCAGCAGCGGCCGCTCGGTGACCGACTGGACGATGTGCTGCCACAGCACGGTGCGGCCGGTCAGGGTCGGGTCGCGGCCCAGGGCATAGAGCACGTCGTACCAGAAGGTGGCGCCGGCCGTGACCATGATGACCAGAAGGGCCGTCAGCAGCGCCATGGTCGGGGCGAAGTTGCGGATGCTGCCGCGCAGCATGGTGGTGGACAGCAGGGCCACCGACACCAGGACCGAGGTGACCAGGCCGGTGCCGGACCGGCTCATCACGATCAGCAGCATCGCCAGCAGGATCAGCGGCCGGGTGACCCAGCGGCTCTGCTCCTTCTGCCAGTCCAGCCAGACCAGCGCCAGCACCAGCCAGACCATCATGCGGCCGGTCACGTTCTTCTGGAAGAACACGCCCTTCCAGGCGCCGACATGCTGGGTGCTGTCCAGCCCGATCGAGGGCATGGCGACGATCATGTAGAAGGACACGAACATCAGGAACGACAGCCCGACCACCAGCAGCCGCATGATCTCCGGGAAGCGGAAGCGCAGGGCGAGCCAGATGCCGAACACCGTCGTGAACATGAAGGCGATCGACCGGCGCAGCGTCACGTCCGGAAACAGCGACCAAAGCGCGGTCAGGAAGGCGAAGGCGATCATCGCCGTCAGCGCCGGGCTGGCGAAGGGAATCTGGAAGGCGATGCCCGGCCGTATCGCGATGGCGGCGAGCACCAGCAGATAGAGGCCGCCATAGAGGACGGTGACGCCGGCGGACTCAAGATCGCCGGCCAGGGGGTCGCCGCCGGTCAGCATCAGCGGAAGCACCGAGCCTCCGAAGGCGATGATGCCGATGACGGCGATGCTCTTTTCCAGAAAATCGAGGACTTTCATCGGCTTTCCCTTGCTGCCGTACCGCGTTCGGCTGTGCAGACCTGAAGATGCGGTTGGCACCCCCCTTCTCGTAGCCGGGCGGTGGCATTAGACCGAAGGAGGCCGGACCCGAAAGAGGTAGCCGCTTTCGCGCTCACCCCTTTCTTTGCCGGCCGAAAAAGGGAATGGAGCCGCAGCATTCCAATAAGGAGCATTCCAACAAAAAGACCCCCGCGCAGGTGGCGCGGGGGTCCGGCTGGCATCCGGCTCAAGGCGGGCCGGGTTACGACCCGTCGCCCTTCAGGACCATGACGGCGGTCTTGCAGAGAATGAAGAAGTCGAACAGCAGGCCACAGTTGCGGACATAGAAGACATCCATCGCCACGCGTTCCTGGAAGGTGGTGCGGTGGCGCCCCGACACCTGCCAGTAGCCCGTCAGGCCCGGACGGACGGTGCCGATCACCGCGGCGGACTCGCCCACCTCCGGCAGCTCCTTCGGCATGTAGGCGCGCGGGCCGATCAGGCTCATGTCGCCCATCAGGATGTTCCACAGCTGCGGCAGCTCGTCGAGCGAGGTCTTGCGCAGGAAGCGGCCGAGCGGGGTGATGCGCGGGTCGACCGTCAGCTTGTGGTAGGTCATGTACTCTTCGCGGGCGACCGGGTCGTTCTCCAGCAGCTGCTGCAGCTGCTCCTCCGCGTCGACATGCATGGAGCGGAACTTCAGCAGGTCGAAGGTCTGCTTGCCGCCGGCCCAGCGCTTCTGGCGGAACATCACCGGGCCGGGGCTGTCCAGCTTGATGGCGACGGCGAGACCCAGCATCAGCGGAGCCACCAGCACCAGCAGGATGGACGACAGCACGATGTCCATGGCGCGGCGGATGCGCAGGTAACCGGTCGGCGGACGGACGCTGACACGCAGGGCCAGCGAGCCGTGCAGGTTGTGATAGGTCGCGTCGACCGCGCTGACATTGCCCTCGCCCAGCACGCAATAGACCTGGCGGAAGGGCAGGGTGCGCACGAGGCCGGTCAGGTCGCTGCCATGCCGGCCCATGTCGGCGACGATGGCGGCGCTGGCTTGGCGGGCGACGGCGGGCGACTTGGCCAGCAGTTCCACCGGACCCATCACCGGCAGGCCGGCGACGCGGGTCTGCCACAGGCTGTCATCATCGTCGACGAAGCCGACCGGACGCATGCCGAGCCAGGGCAGGCGCTGCAGCTTTTCGGCGATGGCGGCACCCTGCGGGCCGGCGCCGACGATCACCACCGGCGTGCGCCAGTCCAGCGCGCTGGACAGCAACCCCTGGATCAGCAGCAGGTCTGCGACATAGGTGACCGCGAAGCCGAGCAGCGCAATCGACAGCGCCTCGACGAAGAAGGAGCGGAAGCCCTCCATCACGATGAAGGGAACGGCCAGCACGGCGCAGCACAGAAAGGCCGCCTGAAAAGTCCGCCGCGTCCGTTCCATGTAGTCGAAGCGGCCCAGCGTGTAGATGCCGAACACCGACTTGACCAACGGCACCAGCATCAGGCCGGTCACCAGTGATCGCTGCCACGCCGCGGCCTCCAGCGGCTCGGTCAGCGCGTCGGCGCCGAGGAAATGGTTGAGCGTCCACCCCACCAGGGCGAGGACCAGCCCGTCGGACAGTGCAAGCAGCAGCCCGGGGGCGATCGTCGGGATCGTCGCCTTTTTCGCCGAGGTCAGATCGATGACCACATCTGGGTCCAGTTTGCTCATCGCAGGTCCCGTGGTTGAAGGGAATGCCAGCCACCGCACGGACATTCGTGCGGATGGTCGCTCGTCATCAGCGTCTCTTGGGATTCGGCCGGTCTTTACTTTGCTGCGCCGCCTCAATCTCAGCTGCGCATTTATGTAAAGATCGCTCTTTCATGATTTCGATCGGCCGATCCGCGGTTCGTTGAGGACGAATTAGGATGAGGAGGCTCGGCCAGCAACAGTGCATACGGGCGTTGATTTCGCGTCCGCGATACCACCGGGGTTTCAAAGGGTGCGGGTGTCCGAATATTTAAGGGGATACTTTCGGATGCCATCCCCGGCGGGGATAGCGTTTCGGGTTAGCGGCAAGGTGGTGTCGCACCCCCGGCGGCACGTTCGATCCCCGCAATTTTTGGGTAGAGGCCGGTGAATTCCTCCCCGACCGGCCGGAACGGCGGGGCGCGAAGGGGGGTGATCGCCGAACTTGCGGAGTGGGTCCGCCACCCGGATTTACCGAAGGGAGGCCCCGGGCAATTCCGAGCGGGGGCGTGGCGCGAACGCACCCTTGCCTGTTGCGGGGCGTAGGAGGCAGCGTGCGGGCTCGCCGGAAAGCCTAATCGGAACGTCCTGGTTCTCTGGCCGAAGCCGTGGTGACTAGCACCGAAGAGTGCTGCGGTCGCTTCAAGGCCGAATTGACGCTTTCCCAGCCGCCGCCAAGATTTGGCGCGTTCTTTTTCCTTATCTGCGCCCGTGCAACCCACCCCATGCGACTTGGCGGACGCAGCGCTCCCCTCTCAGGCGGGACCGGGAAAAGAAGCGGACTATAGGGGGCGAAGGAAACCGGATGGCTCTCGAAGCTGGTACGATCATCAAACATGGCTGGATGTTCATGGTGGCGAACGTGGTCAACCGCGCTGCGGGACTGCTTCTGCTGCCGCTCTATACGAAAGTCCTGTCGCCGGCGGAGTTCGGCGTCTATGCCCTGATCAGCGTCGTGGGCGACATCGTCGCGGTCATGCTGATGATCGGGATGATCAACGCCTTCACCGTCGTCTATTTCGAACATGCCGACACCCGCGGCCGAAGCCGGGTGGTCAGCACGACCATGATCGGGCTTTGGGCCGCCTCGCTGCTCCTGCTGGCGGTGGCGCTGCCGGCGGGATGGGGCGCCAGCCACCTGCTGTTCGGCGGCAGCGATCAGGCGCCGATCATCGCCTTCGCCTTTGCCGGCATCGCGTTCAGCGCCGTATTCGAACTGGCGCTCGCCTATTACCGCGTCCACAAGCGGTCGGGAACCTGCCTGCTGATCTCGGTCGGCAAGGCGGTGGGGCTGATCGGCCTCAACCTCACCTTCCTGCTGGTGATGGACCTGGGCGTGACCGGCATCTTCCTGGCCAACGCCATCACCTTCGTCGGGCTGGGCATCGCGCTGACGGTGGCGATCCTCGGCGCGAACGGCGTCGGCTTCTCCTTCGGGATCCTGAAGCGGGTGTCGGTGCTGGGCCTGCCCTTCATGCCGCAGACCATGCTGGACATGGGCAACCAGTTCGCCATGCGCTATCTGGTCAACCTGCTGATGGGCGTGGCGGCGGTCGGCGTGCTGTCCTTCGGGCTGCGGCTCGCCACCATGCTCTACATGTTCCTGACCGCCTCCTTCCTGCAGATCTGGTCGGTCAGCCGGATCGAGGCCCAGCACGATGTCGGCGACAACACCGCCGGTCGCGAGCAGTCGGAATTCGTCTTCTACCTGTTCGTCGTCCTGCTGTCGGCGGCGGCGTTGGGCATGGCGCTGACCTCGCCGGAGGTGCTGTGGCTGATCGCGTCCAGCGAATACGACACCGTGCTGCCCTGCATGCCGCTGCTGGTGCTGGCCTATGTGCTGCACGGCGTGCGCATGCATGCCGAGGTCGGGCTGGTGAAGACCAAGAAGGTCGGCGTCCTGCCGGCGATCTCGCTGGGCGGGCTGGCGGTCGGCACGGCGATCATGGGGGTGACGCTGGGGCCACTCGGCCTGATGGGCGGCGCCATCGGCGTGCTGGGGCGCGAGCTGGTGATGCTCTGCGCCACCGAGACGCTGTGCCGCCGCCTCAGCCCGAAGGAGCCGCCGCTCAGCGTCCTGCGGGTGACGGGCATCCTGGCTCCGGCCGCCATCGCCTATCTGGCCGGCCTCGCCCTGTTCGGGTTCGAGGTGAACCCCACCTTCGCCGCGGCCAAGGTCGGGCTGACCATGCTGTTCGCCATCGTCACCCTGTTCGGGCCGAGCTTCGGCAAGACCGACCGCGCCATGCTGTTCCGCATGCTCGGCCGATTTTTTCGCCGGCCCCAAGCAGCCGAACGGTCGGCCTGACAATGATTGAAACCGGGAGGATCCCACCGCGATGCAGGATGTTCCGCGCTACACATATCGGCAGACGGTCGCGGCGGACGCCATCCGCTACGGCGGCGGTTCCGGCCTCGGGGCGGTGCTGAAGCTGCTGGCGGGAAACCGCATGTTTCGGGTGACCTTCACCCTGCGCAGCTGCCAGGCGGCTGACCGGATGGGAGGGCCGCTGCGCAAGCCGATGCTGGCCGTCTGCCGTCTGCTGCACCGCTGGACCCAGCATTCCGCCGCCATGGATCTGCCGTGGGAGACCCAGATCGGCCCCGGCCTGCGCATCCTGCACGGCTGGGGGCTGGTGGTGAATGCCAACGCCCGCATCGGCGCCAACGTCACCCTGTTCCACGGCGTCACCCTGGGCCAGAAGGACGACCTGCTCCCCACCGGCCGGGTGACCCATTACCCGGAGCTGGGCGACGGCGTCTGGGTCGGACCGCATGCGGTGATCATCGGCGTCAGCGTGGGCGACGAGTGCATCGTCGCCGCGTCCTCCGTCGTCACCAAGCCGATGCCCCGGCGCACCGTCGTTGCCGGCAATCCGGGAAAGGCGGTGGCGGAGGTCACCATCCCCGACATCCCGCATCCCGCCCCGGTCGGCGCGTCCGCCACCCATACGACCACCGCACAGGCGTCGCCCGTTCCGGGCTGATTGCCGGACGCAAAACGGAAAAGGGGTCGGCAGCGTGTGGCTGCCGACCCCTTCCGTCGTCGTTACACCGGTTGCGGTGAAGCCGATCCTCAGGCCGCGTGGGCCATCGGGTCGTGCCACTCCATGCCGTGATAGGCGGTGTCGTAGGCGGTGTGCGACAGGTCGGTGACCGAGCTGTCGATGCTGGCGACGGAGGCCGTCGGCAGGTCGCTGGTGGTCGTGTCGTTGGCGGCCGTCACCGTGTGAGCCAGCAGGTCGGCCGAGCTGAGCGAAGCGGCGGCAGCCTTGGCGGCGGAGGCGTCGACGATGGTGCCGGTGCCGGTGGCGTCGGCGAGGGTCGCGGCGCTCGGGTTGGAGATCTTCAGGCTGAAGGTCTCGTTGCCTTCCGTCACGCTGTCGCTCAGGACCTTGACCGTCACGGTCTTGGCAGTCTCGCCGGCGGCGAAGGTCAGCTTGCCGCTGGTGGCGGTGTAGTCGGAGCCGGCCTTGGCCGTGCCGTCCACCGTGGAGTAGTCCACCGTGACCGGGCTGCCGGAGGCGGCCGACAGCTTGACCGTGAAGGTGGCGTTGGCGGTGTTTGCGGTGGTGGTCGGGGTATCGAAGACGGCGCCTTCCATGGCGGTCTTGATGATGTTGATCTTGCTCTGGTTGATGGTCTTGTAGTCGTCCATCAGGATGCCGCCGACGTCGCCCGATTCCGGGGTCCAGGCCCAGAAGGTCCAGCTCATGCCCTTGTCGCCGGCCGCGATGTCGCTCTTGCCGTCCAGGTTCCAGTCGCCGTTCAGGTACTTGGCCATGGTCTTGGCCCAGGTCTGCTCGGCCGTGCTGTTGAACTGACCACCCCATTCGCCCAGCATGATCGGCGCGGTGTCGTTCTTGTAGAGGTAGCCCCACATCTTGTCATACTGGGCCGGCAGGTTGTTCGGGTAGTTCGGATCGTTCAGCCAGCTGAACTGCCCGACGCTCTGGCCATAGGCGTGCGGCGAGTAGACGAGCTTGTTGGGGGTGTCGAAGTGGATCGGGCGGGACTGCGCACCGGCCAGCGTGCTGCTCCACTCCGTGCCTTCGACGAACAGCAGCCAGTCCTTGTTCACGCTCTGGATCGAGTTGCCGATGCGCTCGGCGGCCGAGGCCCAGTCGGTGGAGGCGTTGCCGCCCCAGGTGGCCGTCACGCTCGGCTCGTTGTGCAGGTCGGCGCCGATGACGGTCTCGTTGCCGGCATAATGCTGGGCCAGCATCTTCCAGTTGGCGATCACCGTCGATTCCGGGTGGGCGCTGGTGTACCACAGGCCGTGCTCGTTGGTGCCGGCGCCGCCGTCGTTGCGGTGGTGGTCGAGGATCACCTTCATGCCGAGCTTGCCGGCATAGTCGATGACCTTGTCATAGACCTGCAGACGGGTCAGCCCGACCAGATCCGGGTTCTTCGAATAGTCGATGCCGTTGGTCACCGCGCTGCTGTCGAACATGGCGTCCGACATGGTCAGGCGGATGGTGTTGAAGCCGACCGACTTCATGTTTTCCAGGTGGTGCTGATAGCTGTCCACCCACAGGCCGGCGGGCACGTAGTTGTAGCCCTCGCCGCCGAACCAGTTCACGCCGGTCAGGCGGACGGTGTGGCCGGCCTCGTCGACGATCTGGTTGCCCTGGGTATGCAGGAAGCCCTGGATGCCGCTGGAGGTCTGGCTGCCGGTCGGCTCCGTCACCGTCACGTCGCTGACCGACAGGCTCGGCTGGGTCGGGGTGCTCGGGGTGGAGGTGCTTCCGGCGAACCAGGACTTGTCGGCCTTCACCTCCATGGTGCCGTTCCACCACATGGCCTTCTGGCCGGCGACGACGTCCTTGCCGTCCAAGGCACCCTTGTCGATCGACACGATGCTGTCGGTCGGGGCGACGGCATGGCCGCCGATGGTGATCTTGTTGACGTACAGGTTGCGGTCGACGCCGCCGACCACACCGTCGTTGTCGTACTGGATCTGGACCTTGTGGGCGACGTCGGTGGCGACGTTCGCATTGAAGGTGAAGTCCTTGGCGGCGGTGCCGGCCGTGCCTTCACCGATCTGCTTGCCGTCGACCAGGACCTTGAAGTGGGCGTTCACGCCGCCGGCAGCCGCGCCATACGCGTTCACGACGATCGGCGTGCCGCCGGTGGTCGGGGTGGTCGGCGTCGTGGGGGTGGTCGGCGTGGGTGTGGTCCCGGCGGCGCTGGCGAACATGTCCTTGGACATGTTGAAATCGAGCGAGCCGCTCCAGGACAGCATTTCGCGGCCGGACAGGGTGCCCTGACCGTCGGCGGCGTAGGAGACCGTCGAGCTGGTGGAAGCGATGGTCTTGCCGTTGACTTCGATCGACTTGACGATCAGGTCGCGGTACATGCCGGACTTGTCGGTGGACAGCCAGTCGTTGTCGTACACGACCTGGACCTTGTGCGCGGCGTCGGGAGCCACCTTGGTGGTGAAGCTGTACCGGCCGGCGCTGGTGGAATTGACCGTCGCCTGGCCGACGGACACGCCATCGACGAGGAACTTGAAGTGCGGCCAGACTCCTCCGGCAGACACACCCGAGGCATTGACTACGAAGGTCGTATCGACGGGGCTCGTTGCCATTGGAAGTATCCTCTTTTCCGTGAATTTCGCTGGAGCCCAGACTGGCCGGAAAAGGTTAACGAGCTATTTCAAATTTTAGCGAAATGCGGCTCTAATGCCACTATCACTTGTGAAAAGAATGAGACACAAAAAACCCCTTTGTCGATGCATTGCAGCAACAAAGGGGCGAGGGTCGCTTTTAACTGACTGGAATTACAGAGTTTTATAGTCCTGCGCGCCGCATCAGCGCGGTTTGTGCGCGACCAGGAACACCTCGGGACGGAACAGATAGAGCTGACCTATCCTTCCGAGCTTGCGATTTAGGGTTAACGGCAGCTGTCCCAAAAATGCCTCGACCACCCGCATGTAGCCGAAATAGGCACGGCTGGCGAAATGCAGGTTCAGGTGGCGGCGTACCGCCATCGGCACGACATAGGCCGCCTCCACGCGCCCGAAGCCGGCGTCCCGCAGCATCGCCGCCGTCTCGCCCCAGCCATATTCGCGCAGGTGCATGCAGACCGGCTCGTGCAGTCCGAACACCTCCGACAGGTCGGCGGGCCCGGCGAACTTGTGCGGCATGCTCAGGACATATTTGCCGCCCGGCTTCAGGATGGTGTGGACGTTCGTCATGTGGGTGACGACGTCGTCGGGGTGCATGTGCTCCACCACATGGGTGGAGACCACGCTGTCGTAGCGGCCGGCCGGCTCGAATTGCGCCAGATGCACGCCGTCGCTGTTCTTCCAGGTGACGTTGGAGTCCTGTTCGATCCAGCTGGCGCCACGCTCGCGCGTCACTTCCGTCGCGACGCAGCGGTAGCCGTGGCGGGCGAGGTAGCGCAGCAGCCGCGCCTTGCCCGATCCGACCTCGTAGACGTCCTGCGGCCCACCCAGCAGGGTCAGGAAATGGCGGAAGTCCAGGTCGTCGTTGCGGGTGTGGGCGTCGTCCTCCGCCTCGTTCAGCCAGGGGCAGCTGGTGTAGAGCGTGGTATAGGCCTTCTCGAAAGCATCCCAGCGCTCTTCCGGCTTGGTCTCCATCAACTCGCGGGCAAGCCGCCGTTCCAGGGTCCAGTGACGCTGAACCATCTCGATGGTCAGCGGACAGGAGGGCGAGAGGTGGAATTTCCGCCGGTAGCGCTCGACGAGGGCGTCGTCGGTCCTCCGGTCGGCGGGCAGGCGATCCATCGGCAACGTGTCGGCTGTATTCTGCACGATCGACCTCTCCATCAGGGGGGTGCCGGACGCAATGAGGGACTCTAATCGGGCAGGGGAACCGGCGCCCGCACGCGAAGGAGAAAAGGCTTGAACCTGTCGGAGGGGGAGGCGGCCGACAGCGGCTTACCTCCCCTGCGCAATCCTTCCGCCGGACATCATCCCGACCGAACCCGGCCGGTGCGCGCTTTCTCCCGCAGCGTGTCCACCACCGCCGTGTAGAGCGGCAGCGGCCGGGAGTTCTCGTCATAGGGGGAGGGGTGGGGGTGAAGGTCGGGATGCTCCCGCGCGATGAAATTCAGGTCGGAGCGCAGGTGCCACCAGCACAGCTCCTCCACCCGCGCATTGTCCAGCATGTCTGCCAGATAGCTGCGGGCCAGCTGGGCCATCGCACGGTCCTTCTCCGCCCGCGACCAGGAGCGGGGCAGGCGCGTCTCGTCGACGTCCATCTCCGTCAGGTGGACGGCGAGGCCCAGCTTGTCGACGGCACGCAGGAACTTGCGCATGCCGGCGCTGTCATAGGGCTTGCCGCCGATCAGGTGGCTCTGCAGCCCGATGCCGTGGATCGGCACGCCGCGCTTCACCGCCCCGGTCAGCCAGTCGAGCAGATAGGCGCGCTTGCGCTGCTGCCAGCCCTCGTCGATCTCGATGCCGAACTCGTTCAGCACCAGCTTCGCTTTGGGGAAAGCCTTGTGCACATGGTGGAAGAAGGGATCGAGCCATTCCGGCCCCTTCTCCGCCCCGCCGGCCGCCACCCACCACATGCCGCGGCGGAAGCCGTAGCGGTCCTGCTGGCGCGGGTGGCTTTCCGCCGTTTCCCAGAAGAAGACCTCGTTGGCAACGTCGATGCGGTAGAAGATGTCGCCGTAGCGCTCCCGGACCGCCTCGACCACGTCGGTGAAGCGCGGCCAGACATTCTCCTCGCTCAGCGTGCCCTCGGGCGAGAAATAGGCGTTCTCGGAGATGCCCAGTTCCGCCTGCCGGGCCGCCGGCAGCTTCATGTAGGGCGGCATGCCCATATGCTGCCAGATGATCGTGTGCCAGTTCGGCGTCGCGCCGATGCTGCGCGCCAGCTCCACTGCGGCGTCGAAGCGGCGCCAGTCGAAATTCCCGTCCGTGTGCTGGAAGACTCCCCATTTGCCGCCGTTCTCCGGGGTGACGACATCGCATTCGCGCGCCATCAGCCGGTCGAGCATGGGGTCTTCCGGATCGACGAAATGATCGCGGGCGGCACCATGGCGGATGCCCAGCGCGCGGCAGGCCTCGCGCAGGGTCACCGCCGGCTCCGCGTGGGTCGCGGCTGCCTCCGCCGGGGCCGGGCCGCTGGCGCCGCGGCAACTCGCCAGCACGGCGCCGGCGGCGGCGGTCCACATCAGATCGCGCCGGGTCGGACGCCATTCGGGGCACCATTTGGGAAAACCGGACTTCGGACTCTCGGTCATGCGGAGGGACTCTCTCTTCCGGATTTTGGGGCCGGTCGCGGGTTCCGGTCGCGAAGAGACCCCTCCCTCCGGACGCCGCAGCGTTCGGGAGGGAAGGGCCTCGGGTCGAAGGAGCTTCAGGTTACCCCGCCCGCTTTACGGAGCGGTCCGCAGGGTGGTGTCGCCGTAGTATTTCCGGGTCGCCATGTAGCTGTTGTAGGGACCCTGGTAACCGCGCGAGGCCGCCTTCTTCAGGTTCACGTCGGTCATCACCGCGACGAACTTGCTGTGGTCGATCGGGCCCAGATCGGCGACCGCCTGCAGGTCGCTGGCCGTGGTGTGGCCCCAGCGGCTGACGAACATCACCTTCGACGCGGCGCCGCAGACGATGCGGGCATCCGACACGGCCAGCGCCGGGGCGGTGTCGAACACCACCAGATCGAAGTGCGGCGACAGGCCGGCCATCAGGTGGATCAGACCGTCGACGTTGAAGCGGTCCAGCGTCTCCGACATCAGGCGGCCGGCCGGGATCATCGCATAGGGAGCCTCATCGCTGCTGTGCACGATCTCGTCCAGGGTGGCGGTGCCGGAAATCCAGTCCGACAGGCCCTTCTTGGCCGACAGGTTGAACAGGGCATCGATGCGCGACCGGCGGAAGTCGGTGTCGACCACCACCACCCGGCGGCCGGCCTGGGCCGCGACCTGGGCGACGGCGAGGCTCATCGAGGTCTTGCCGTCCTGCGGGCGGGCCGAGGTGACGGCGATGGAGCCGACCGGACCCATGTCCGCCAGATGGTTGCGGAACAGGGCGCGCATCGATTCCGAGAACAGCGAGAAGGGATGGTTCTGGAAGATCTGGTCCAGACGGCCGCGGGAGCCGCGGGTGGAGTGGTGCGGGACGATGTGGACCGTGCCCACGCCCAGGATGCGGCGGACGGCGTCCGGGGTGCGGATGCGGCGCTGGAACAGTTCGATGCCGAAGACGATGAAGACGGCGACGGCGATGGAGGCGAAGAAGCCGGCCAGCAGCAGCAGCAGGCGGTACGGACCCGACGGCTCATGCGGGACCTGCGGCGCCGAGACCAGCTTGACGGCGGTCGGGAAGGCGCGGTTGTCCTGCTGGGCCTGAACCTCTTCCAGACGGCCGAGCAGGCTGTCCAGCAGCTGGCGCTTGGCCTGGGCCTCGGCCTCCAGCGTGCGCAGCGGCACCGCTTCCTCGGCCATCGTCTGATAGCCGGATTCCAGCTTGGCGATCATCGACTTCAGGGCGTTTTCCTGCTCGACGGCGACGTTGGCCGCCTCGCGGACGCCGGCGATCTCGTGCCGAACTTCCTGCTGCAGCGAGGAGTTCGCCTCGTTCAGCCGGGCCTGCAGTTCCTGGATACGCGGGTGCTTCGGACCATACTGGCGCGACAACTGGGCCAGTTCGGTGGAGATCGAGGCGACCGTGGCGCGCAGCTGGGCGACGACCGGCGAGGCGAGGCTGCCGCCGTTGCCGGAGCTGCGCTCCAGCGTCTGGGCCTGGGCGACGGCGCGGGCGCGGTTGGCCGAGGCTTCGGCCAGACGCAGGCGGGCCTGCTCAAGCTCGGTGGTGGCCATCAGGCCGTTGGTGCCGTTCCTGACCAGACCGGCCTTGAAGCGGACGGCGTCGACCTTGGTGTCGGCCGCGGCCACTTCCTTGCGCAGGGTACCGATGCGGTCTTCCAGCCAGGCGATGGCGCTGGTGGACAGGTCGCGGTCCATCTGCTGGCGGGTTTCCATGTAGCGGTGGACGACGGTGTCGACCACCTTCTGGGCGATTTCCGGATCGCGCGAGGTATAGCGGACCTGGATCACGCGCGACCGGCCGACGATGCCGACTTCCAGATTGCGGCGGACCCGGTCCAGAACGCCGTCGATGCTGTCGGCGGCGCGGGTCTCGCGCAGGTGGGTGTCCTTGGTCATGTCGTCGCCATGGGCCAGGACCGCATCGACGACGCCCGGCAGGTCGGGACCGAAGACGGCATGGGCCTGCTCACGCGTCCAGGCGGTGGCGCGCTCGACGAAAGGCTTGCTGTCGTCGGACTGGACCGGCGGATTGAATTCGGGGTTGGTGGCCAGCCCCAGATCGGCGATCGCCTGGGTCAGCACCGCCGTCGACTTCAGGATTTCGATCTCGCTGAGGATCGCGCTGTCTTCCGGAGTGATCGCGTTCAGCGCCTGATCCTCCGCGCGGACGACGCGGACCTGCCGGTTGTCGACCAGCAGAAGAGCCTCGGAGGTGTATTTGTCCTTCATCAGCGAGACGCCGAAGGCCGACAGCGCGGTCAGCGCCAGCACGATGGCGGCGATCAGCGTCTTGTGGGCCGCCAGCACCCGCAGGATGAAGCGGAAGTCGGGGCCCATGGCCGGAGCCGGACCGTCGAATTCGCGCGGCATGTGGTGGTGGCCGGGCTGGGTGGGCCATGCCGGAGCCGGCGGGCCGCCAGGACCTCCGTTATTGATCTGGGGAAGATTTTCCACGTCTCAAAGCTCCTTCTGGATAGGCGACCGGCGGATCGTCGACTGGGAGATCCGGGGGGAGATCCGGGTGGAAGCGGGCGCTGCGGCGCCCGTTCCGCGGGTGCGGAGGGTTGCGGCACGGCGAAGGCGGATGGTGCTCCAGGCGAAGCCGAAGGCACCGATGCAATAGCGGCGGAACAGGCGGCGGGGCTCCTGCGCCAGACGGAAAGCCCATTCAAGGCCGGAGCGCTGGACCGCTTCCGGCGCGCGCTTGAAGCGGCCGGCCAGGAAATCGACGATGGCGCCGCCATTGACGATCAGCACCGGATGGTCCAGCGCGCGTTTCAGCTCCGTCGCGACCTCCTCCTGCTTGGGCATGCCCATGGCGAGCAGGATGACGTCGGGGCGGGCGGCCCGCGCCTGGGCGATGTAATGCTCCGTCGGATGGAAGCCGTGCTGCAGGTCGGCGTAGCGGTGCGGGGTGGCCGCTTCCAGGACGACGCGGGCACGGTCCAGCCATGGGGTGGCGGTGCCGTAGATGGCGATGCTGCGGGGGCTGAGCGATTTCAGCAGCAGCGGGATGAAGTCGGTGCCGTTCATGTTCAGGCCAGCCGGCCGGCCCAGCACCGGCAGCACCGCCTGCAACCCGATCCCGTCGCGCAGCAGGACGTCCGACGAAGCGAAGGCGGCCAGCGCCGCGTCCGAGCCCATGCAGACGTTCAGGCCATGCGCGTTCAGGAAGGACAGCACCGTCGGACGGTCCACCGCGCCCAGATGGTCGATCAGGGCCCGGCGCTCGCCGTCGTTCGAAATGCACCGCATGCGCTCGATCAGTTCCAGGACCTCACGAGGATTCGGCATGCGCATCTCCCAAGAAAAATTAATCGGAACAAGGCGTTGACCGTTTCGCGACCGTTCTTGCGGCCGATCCGGCCCGGCCCGGTGCCGGGCCTGTCCACCGGGCGGCGGCGGCTAACCCGTTGGGGCCGGCCACCAAACCTGCGTGGCTCTATGTGGCCGGTCCTCCCCCCTTTTCGCACGGGCGAGATCGGCGAAACGGCGACGGATTCGAATTAGCCCGGGCTTGCTCCCTTCGGGGGATTCGGCTTGCCGAATCGACCGGTCAGACCCATAAAGAGGGACCCCTGCCATAAAGAGAGACCCTGGCGCTCTATGGCTGTTGTCCGAGGACGGTGACATTCGCCCTGCCGGACAGGCCTCCCGGCCGATCCGCCCAGCCGAAGCGCTTGCATGACCGGGGCAATTCCAAGAAAAGACGATCCATGACCGACGACACCTCCGACAACGCCCGTTCGGGCCGCACCCCCGGCACTGCAGACGAATTCGACCGCCGCGACGCCCTGCGCGCGGTGGCCGCCGTGGTGCGCGGCGACGGGATCGAGGTGGACGCCGACAGCACCCCGGCGCGCTGGTCGGTCGCGGTCAACCATGTCGTTCAGATCCCCGGCACCGACCGAAAGCTGAAGCTGCGCTTCAAGGTGGCTCTCGGCCCGCTACCCGACATCGAAGCCGATCTGTGGGGCCTGCTGACCATCGACGAGGGCTTCGGCCGGCCGCAGGCCAAGGCGCTGGGCAAGCGGGTGAAGGGCGCCTGCCTGTCCTCGCCCGCCATCGCCAAGGCGAAGGACCGGGTCGACGGCTGGTTCGCCTCGATGGCGCAGCGGGCGGCCGGCTTCGGCGAGTCCTGGCGGCCGAAGGGCTTCGCCGACGAGCTTGGCCGCGTCGTCGGCTTCGGCGGCCGGATCCCGCGCCTGCAGACCCTGCTCGACGCGATGGAGGAGGCGTTCTCCACCGCCGCGGCCCGCGCCGGGCTGAAGGTCCGGCGGGAGCGGCTGGAGAACGCGTCCGGCATGGGCGTCTATCTGGACAGCTTCGCCACCGCCCGCGCGATGATCCGCAAGCTGCGGCTCTACGTCGGCCCGACCAATTCGGGCAAGACCCACGCGGCGATGGACCGGCTGGCGGAGGCCGAGAGCGGCTGCTATCTCGCGCCGCTGCGCCTGCTGGCGCTGGAAGGTCAGGAGGCGCTGGAGACGCGCGGCCGGCCCTGCAGCCTCGTCACCGGCGAGGAGCGCGACGTGCGGCCCGGTGCCGCCTTCACCTCATCGACCATCGAGATGGTGAACACGTCCAAGGTGTGGGGCGCCTGCGTCATCGACGAGATCCAGATGATCGGCGATCCGGACCGCGGCTGGGCCTGGACCCAGGCGGTGGCCGGCGTGGCCGCTCCGGAAATCCTGATGACCGGATCGGCCGACGCCATCCCCTACGTCAAGCGTCTGGCCGACGCGATGGGCGAGGAGCTGGAGGTCGTCGAATTCACCCGCAAGTCGCCGCTGCGCGTCCAGGAGGAGCGGGTGAAGCTGGAGGAGGTGAAGTCGGGCGACGCCCTGATCGCCTTCTCGCGCAAGGATGTGATGGCTCTGCGCCACGACCTGCTCGGCCGTAACCACAATGTCGCGGTGATCTACGGCGCCCTGTCGCCGGAGGTCCGCCGTGCCGAGGCCCGACGTTTCCGCGAGGGCACCGCCGACGTGCTGGTGGCGACCGATGCCATCGGCATGGGGCTGAACCTGCCGGTCGCCCGCGTCGTGCTGTCCACCACCCGCAAATATGACGGGCGCGAGGAGCGCGAGCTGACCGCGTCGGAGATCAGGCAGATCGGCGGCCGGGCCGGCCGCTTCGGCATGCATGAGGAAGGCCGCGTCGCCGTGCTGGACGGCGAGAACATCAACCCGGTGCGCCGGGCGCTGACCTCGCCGCCGGTGCCGCCGGAAGACCCGCGCTCCTGGATTTCACCCAACCTCAGCCATGTCGAAGCCATCGCGCGGGAACTGGACACCGACAGCCTCGCCAAGGTGCTGCGCACGGCCGGGCAGGAGCTGCTGCGCGCCAACCAGACCTTCCGCATGACCGATCTGGAACAGCGCATCCAGGCCGCCGCCGCGGTGGACCGCGCCAAGCTGCCGCTGGCGCAACGTGACATGCTGGCCCGCTGCCCGATCGACACCCGCGACCAGAACAACCTGCGCCTTCTCGGCGGCTGGGCGGTCAACCAGGGCCGCGGCATCCCCAACGCCGCCCCCGACGCCGCCGAGCGCTTCCGCCACAGCGTCGGCACCGATGTGGAGCTGGAAAAGGCCGAGCGCGCGGTGAAGGAACTGACCGCCTATGCTTGGCTGGCCTACCGCTTCCCCGATGCCTATCCCGAGATGGATCTGTGCCAGGAGCGCCGGGCGCACCTGAACGCCTTCATCGAGCGGACGCTCGCCGAGCGCTCGCTCGCCCGTGCCTGCCCGGTCTGCGGCGCGCGGCTGAAGGCCAACCACCGTTTCCGCGTCTGCGACAATTGTTACAGCGGCCGCGTCGAGGATCGCCGGGGCGGCCGTCGCGGTGGACCGGAGCGCGGCAACGGCGAGAAGCCGGCCGGCCACCCCCACCACTTCCACCATCCGGTGGGGAAGGAAGGCGCTCGCGATGGCGGTCGGGACACGGGCCGGGGTGGTCCCCGCACCGGCCCCCGCACAGGCCGTGGCCCGAAGCGGAAAAGCGCCACTCCATAAGGCGCTCTCTCCCGCTTCGGGTGAGGGAGATCACGCCGCCGCGCTGCTGCCTGGATTCGCCCCCTCGCGCTTTGGCCAGTTGATCTCCTCGGCGGTCCCGTTCTCACCGAGGAAGTAGCGGCGAAGCGGCGTCAGGTCGGCCCCCAGTTCATAGACCAGCGGGCGGCTGGTGGGGATCTCGAACAGTGGAATGTCGTGGTTGGCGACATTGTCCAGATGCTTGACCAGCCCGCGCAGGCTGTTGCCGTGGGCCGACACCAGAACCCGCGCACCCAGCCGCAGTGCCGGGGCGATCTCGTCGCGCCAGAAGGGGACCACCCGTTCCGTGGTGTCCTTCAGGCTTTCGCCGCGCGGCAGGTTGGCCTTCGCGAGGCCGGCATAGCGGCGGTCGGTGACGGCGGATCGCGGGTCGTCCGGTTCGATCGGCGGCGGCGGGACATCCCAGCTTCGCCGCCACTGGAACACCTGCTCCGCCCCGTGGCGTTCCGCCGTCTCCGCCTTGTTCAGCCCCTGCAGCGCGCCGTAATGCCGTTCGTTCAGGCGCCAGTGCTTGTGCACCGGCAGCCACAGCCGATCCATGTCGCGCAGGACGAGGTGCAGGGTCTCGATCGCGCGGCTCAGCACCGAGGTGAAGGCGATGTCCACGTCGATGCCGGCGGCCTTGAGCAGATCGGCCGCCTTGTGCGTCTCGGCGATGCCGCGGTCGGTCAGGCCGACATCGGTCCACCCGGTGAAGCGGTCTTCCGCATTCCACACGCTCTGGCCATGGCGCAGCAGGATCAGTCGGTGCATGGCGGGTCTCCCTTCCGTAACCAGCCGCTCTTCGGGCACTTCCCTGTTGAAACAGACCTGTAGCCGGACCGGTTCCCGCGACAAATCATCGCACAACCGGGCTTGAGGGGGCCTGCCAGACCGTGCGCGGCGGTTTCAATCCGGTTTCATGATTGCCTCCGGAGACACCAATTATGTCAGCCGCGAAATCTTGGCGACATACTCGGACAATAATCGTGCGGTACGGTCACCCCACCTGAAATCACCGGCCATGCCGGCCGCAGCGGATGGGAAGAGACGATGACCGAGCCGAACATGGGGTCGCAGACTTTGCCCGGCCCAGCGGGTCTGTCTGGCGCTCTGCCGAACCATTCCGATTATCGCCCCAGCAACCTGACAACCTTGCGTACCGAGGCCACGATGCTGCATCATCATGACGTCATCTCCAGAGCCGTGTCGACCGACCGCGAGATCACTCTGGAGGCGCTTCGTGTGTTCACTTATCTGAGCCGGAGGCTCCATTTCGATCGCTCCGTTCCGGTGCTGCAGTCCGAACTGGCTGACGCGCTGGGCATGCAGCGGCCCAATGTGAACCGGGCCATCAAGCTGCTGGAAACCAAGCAGATCCTTCTGCGGGAATCCAAACTGGGGCGCGCGATCACGTTCCGGCTGAACCCGGGACTGGAGGGCGGCCGGGCCTGAGTGTTTCGTCAGGGTATGGAATGATCGTAGAGACCCGTGAACTGTTCTTCACCAATTCCGCCCTGAAAAAAGCCCTCGCCTGGTACCAGAAGGCCCCAAATCAGACGGACCTGCCGCTCGGCGTCGTCACGACGGTGACGCCCACCTCGGAAGGTGGTCTGTCGGTCCAAATTCAGCAGAGCGGCGCCTCCAGAACGCGGGAGGTCCTGTTCACGCCCAGCAAGACGCTGGCGCTGCTTCTGCTCTTCTGTCGCCGCCAGAAGGTTCCGATCCCCCGCGACGCCGGCAAGGAACTGGAAACCGCGGACGACGGCCTGATCCTGATCGTGCGCGGCGAAACGCCGACGGTAGCACCACCTCCCTGATTCGCCTGCCTGAACGACAAAAGGCCGCCGCGCATCCCGCGCGTGCGGCCTTTTGCCGTTTGCTCGGCTTGGCAGGCGTCCAGTGAGGCGGTCCCCGCGCGGCTGTTCGATCCGGGAGTTCGGTCTTTGCGGACGGCTGCGACACTATGAAATATTAAAAGTCGAGATTGGAACGATGATTACGCGCCGAAAGCTATGGTATCGGTGAAGCTGCATTCACCGGACGGGCAGGGCGGTTATGATTATGGTCATAGTCGCCAAGACCGGTCGCACTGCATTGCTTTGTGTGATAAAGTTCCTCCGGCTATTGGGGCTAAGCTATAGTTCCGGTCCATCAACCAAACGGGGATGTGCAGGCCGATTTGTCGTTCGAACATTCGGAACAGTCGAAAGCGTGACCTTGTCCGGCACAGTATGGACAGGCCGCTTCTCATGCCCGCCGACCGCCGCTTAACCCCTTTGCCACCGCCGAGGATTTTCCGCCGATGATCGTCACCCGCCTGTCGCTGCCGCCTTGGAAGGAGCTTCGGTCCCATGGACCGCGGGTCCGTCCGATGCCTGCCTGACCGGGCCGATGTCATCGCCGCCGATGGTCCCATCACCCACGCCGTCCTCCGCCTTCGTCCGCCGGATCACCGCCTCGCCTCGGACGCTGGTCGCGGTCCTCTGCGCCATGCTGGCATTGCTGGGAACGGCATCCTGGGCTGCCGTCACCGCGCTCGACTACCGGGACACGCTTGAAAGGTCAGAAGACGACGCCCGGCAGGCCGCCATCCTGTTCGACGGCCACGCACGGGGCGTGCTGGACGCCAGCATCGACCTGCTGGAACAGATCGCCGGCCGAATGGATGGCCGGGGACTGAAGTCATGGGCGGAACGCGGCCTGCCGGAAGCGATGGCGGTGGAACGCAACGGTCGCATCGCCCTGCTGGGTGCGGACGGTTCGCTTCAGTATGGCGCCACCGTCGCCTTTGCCGAGCCGGAAACCAGCGACGGCCTTTCGCTGCTGGTCCGCCCCTTACCGCCGGGGGAGGAGCACGAAATCCTGCCGGCCTTCGGACATATGGCCGGCCAGCCGGCCATTCTCTTCGCCCGCCGCATCCACACCGCGGCGGGCCTTTTCGACGGTGCGGTCCTGGTGGCTGTTCCGGCCTCGGCCTTGAACCCGGTGCTGAACGCCTTTGGTGACGGAATGGCGCGGTCCGTCGGTCTGTATCGTCCAGACGGCGTCCGTCTGGCCGGCATCGGCGTTCCGTCGTTGGGTCCTCTGCCGCGGCTGGAAGCGGGGATGATCCGGATCGATGCGAACTGGACGGGAACCGGCAAACCGTCGGTGCTCGGCGTGAAGCGGATGGCCAACCTGCCGATCCTGTCGGCGGTGACGATCCCGCGCAGCGTCGTGCTGGAGCCCTGGTATGCCCGGATGGAGCGCGGCCTCGTCGTTGTGGTCGCCGGGGTTGCGGCGCTTGCCGGACTGTCGATGCTGGGGGCCGCCAGCCTGCGGCGCGAGGCGCTGGCCCGTCAGGCCCTGACCGAGGCGAACGCCCAGTTGGAGCTGGCCAATGCGCAACTGGAGGAACGGGTGGAGGAACGCACCGCCGCCCTCAGCACCCTCAACCTGAAGCTGAGCCGGGCGCTGGAGGAAAAGGAGCGGGCCAATCAGGCCAAGGGCCGGTTCCTCTCGGCAGCGAATCATGATTTGCGCCAGCCTTTCCAGGCCTTGCGGCTGTTCCATCACATTCTGATGGAACGGCTGGCCGAAACGCGCGACCGCAGCATCGCCGAGAAGATGGGCGAAGCGCTGGACGCCGGGGAAAAGCTTCTGCACGCCCTGCTGGAGGTGGCGACGCTGGACGCCGGCGTCGTGCGGCCGCAGTTGGTAGACGTGCCGGTGTCGGCGGTGTTCGAGGAGCTGTTGGCCGAATTCCGCGGCATGGCGACGGATAAGGGGCTGACGCTGCGCGCGATGCCCACCTGCATGGTGATCCGCACCGACCGGACGCTGCTGACGCGCATGCTGGGCGATCTGCTGCGCAACGCGATCCGCTTCACCGACCAGGGCCGCGTCACCATCGGCTGCCGCCGGCATGGCCGCTGGCTGCGCATCGAGGTGTGGGACACCGGGACGGGCATTCCCGCCGAACAGCTCGACAACATCTTCGAGGATTTCGTCCAGCTCGGCAATCCGGAGCGTGACCGGCGCCAGGGCCTCGGCCTCGGCCTGGCCAAGGTGCGGCGCAAGGCGGCGCTGCTGGGCCATACGGTGGAGGTGCGGTCGCTCCAGGGCCGGGGGTCCGTCTTCGCGGTCAATGTGCCGGTGGTGGGGACCGAACGGCTGCCGACCCAGGCGCCGGTGCAGGATCCCGATCCGGTCCAGAGCGGCGACCGGCTGATCCTGGTCGTGGAGGATGATCCGATCCAGCGCGACGCCGTGCGGCTGCTTCTGGAAAGCTGGGATTATCGGGTAATAGCGGCGGTCGATGGTGAAAGCGCGCTGGCGCTGTTCGGCGGAGCGGAATGCGGCACGCCGGCACCGGATGGCCCCATACCCGATCTCATCGTCAGCGATTTCCGGCTGCCTGGGCGGCTGACCGGGGTGCAGACCGTGGCGACGGTGGGCGAGCGGCTGGACCGGCCGGTGCCCGGCCTGATCCTGACCGGCGATACCGCGCCCGAACGCATCCGCGAGGCCGTCGCCACCGGCTGTCGGCTGCTGCACAAGCCGGTATCCCCGGACGAACTGCGTGACGCCATTGCTGCCATCCTGTCGGAACGGCCGGGCAGCCGCGCAGCCGACGGCGGCGAACAGGCGCTGGAGAACGAGTCCGCGGCCTGAATTAACCCTTTTTGAAGCCTGGTTGCCTCAAACTGGCGCAGAAAAGGGGAGTTCACGGGGCCATGGTGCAGAATCGCACGCTCAGGCGTCTCGATCAGACGCAGCTCGATCTGGCGGTGCGGAAGCATGAGATGTTCCGCAATGCACGGGTGGGTGGCGCGCGCGCCAACCTGTCCTTCTGCGATCTGTCCGGGCTGGACCTGTCGGGCCGCGACCTTGCCCATGCCGATTTCGTCGGCGCCAGCCTGCGCGGCGCCAATCTGGCCGGCGCGCGGCTCGACTGCGCCTCCTTTTTCGTCGCCGATCTGCGGCAGGCCAATTTCGATGGCGCCAGCCTGATCAAGGCCGACCTGCGCGGCGCCTGCCTGCGCGGCGCGATCCTGGTCGGCGCCAACCTGTTCGAGGCGGACCTGCGCGACGGTTCCCTGGCGGAAAAGGACCGGTCCGGCCATCTGCATATGGTGCAGATTGATTCCTCCCCGGCCGAGGCCGACGGCGCCGACCTGTCGGGCGCCAACCTGACCAATGCCCGGATGTCGGGCGTCATGGCAATCCACACCGACTTTTCCGACGCGGTGATGCGTGGCTGCAAGCTGGTGCGGGCGACCATGCGCGGCGCCAACTTCACCGGCTCCAACATGGAGGGGGCGGACCTGTCCGGCGCCGACCTGCGCGGTGCCTGCCTGCGCGGTGCGGTGCTGACCGGCGCCACCATGGTGATGACCGACCTCACCGACGCCGATGTGGAGGAGGCGCTGACCGACAAGCCGGTCGGCCGCGTGGTGGCGGAACTCGGGCGGTCGCTGGAGGATCTGCTGGCCGACCATATGAGCTGGGTGGGGTCGAGCGGGGCGCAGGGCGCGATGCTCGACCTGTCCGGCTTCGACCTGCGCCATGCCCCGTCGCTGGCTCACATGTGCCTGACCATGCTGCGCGCGGTGGGGGCGACGCTCTATGGTCTGGACCTGTCGGGTGTGCAGCTTCAGGCCGCCGTGCTCGACAAGGCCGACATGCGCGGGGCGAAGCTGACGGACGGCGACCTGCGTGGCATCAGCCTGCGCCACGCGAAGCTGAACAACGCCGACCTGCGCAACGTCAATCTGCGGCCCCTGGTATTCGACGAGCATCGTTCCCGCCCCGCCGACCTGTCGGGGGCGAAGCTGCGCTATGCCGATCTCAGCGGCGCCTGCCTGCGGTCGGTCAATCTCGGCAACGCCGACCTGTCCTTCGCCAACCTGCGCGGCTGCGACCTCGCGAGGACCGACCTGACCGGAGCCAAGCTGTTCGGCGCCAAGCTTGAACGCCGCGCCCTGGCCGAGGGGGCGATCCTTGACGGTGTCGCCGGGCTGAAGCTTTAGGAGAGGGGCGGGACGTCAGGCCGTCGCCCGCTGCAGCTTCTGGACCAGACGGCGCAGGTCCAGTGCGGCACGGTCGGCGATGCGTTGTGCTTCGACCAGAACGCTGGTCAGATCGCCGACCTCCGGCGCGATTTCGCCCGCCGCGTCGGACATGGCGTCCAGTTCGGAGGCGGCCTTCTCGATCAGTCCGGTCACCACGCCGGCCGGGCCGGCGGCAGAATCGAAACCAGCCATGTGAACATCCATTCGATAAGTGTGGTTATATGGAGTGTGTCGCAATCCGCCTTGCAGCGCAACGGCTTCCGCTGCGCCGCACAACGGCCGTGCGTGGCGCCTGCATCGGACGGCCCGGAGGCAGTGGCCGCTTGCATGGCCGGTGCCGGCGGCGGTACACACGGGAAGGCTGTCAGTCGAAAGGTCCAGAAGATGCCGGAAACGGTCCCGTCCGACCGCATGACCGCGGCCGCCGCCGCCATGATGGTCTATCTGACCGACCGGCAGTTCGACGCCGAGAAGATCAACCGCTTCACTGCGCTGTGCGAGGAGATCCGCCGCGATCTCGACCTCGACAGCCGTCTGGTACTGGCAGAGCGGCTGGAGCGCGAGGCGCCGTCGAACGACAATGTCCGGCTCCGCTCGGTTCTGTTCCTGCTGACCGGCGATCTCTATCACTATGAACGCATTCTCCATTACCTGATCCTTGGCGGAGACAGCGCCGACCCGGCGGCGCTGCACTACACCCATTGGTGCATGTCGCGGCAGCTGTTCCTCGGTGCGGCCAGCGGCGACAAGCTGGCGAGCTTCGTCCCCTGCGACCAGTTCCGCTACTACACGGCGATGGTCCGCCAGATCGCGCGGCGGTGGGGCCTGACGCCGCCGCGGGCAACTCTGCGCGACGGGCCAATCCGCCGTGTCGCGGTGGTGACCAACCAGTTCACCAACCAGGGGCATCAGCCGACCCGCGACTGCTTCGACTTCGCCGCCCGCATGCAGGACGAGTTCGGGCTGGATGTCGCCATCATCAACGTCAACGGCCTGCCGGCACGGGTCGAGAGCGTCTTCATCCCACCGATGGTGGCGGAGGTCGCCGCCGATCTGGAGGGTGTGTACGCGCTGAGGATGTTCGGCCGGCAGGTCAAGGTCGCCTCCTTCACCCAGCCCGCCTTCAGCCAGGACAAGCTGCGCGTCATCGTGGAGGCCATCGACGGCTATGACCCCGACCTGATCGTGTCCTTCGGTGGGTCGAACATCGTCGCCGACCTGTTCGCCGACTCCGGCGCCCGGCCGGTGGTGGCGCTGCCCACCAGTTCCGGCATCACCCTGTCGCTGGCCCCCGTCGTGCTTGGATTCGAGGAGCGCGACCACACCCAGTCGATTCCGGCACTGTATCGCGGCCCCTTCGCCCGCCGATTCCGTCCCTTCACCTTCGGCTACACCCTGCCGCCGTCCGACGGGGTGCGCGTGGACACCGGCTTTGCCGACGGTACGCCCCTGTTCGCGGTGGTCGGCACCCGCCTGGATCAGGAGGTGACGGGGGAGGTGCTGAACCTGCTGGACGACATTCTGGACCGCTGCCCCGATGCCGGTCTGGTGTTCGCCGGCGAGGTGCGGGAGTTGCCGGCGCGCCTCGCACCACTGCGCAACGGGCAGCGGATGCACTGCCTGGGCCATGTCCCGGACATCCGTGCGCTCTATGGCCTCTGCCGCGTCTTCCTCAACCCGCCACGCCAGGGCGGCGGCGGCGGTGCGGCCTTCGCCCTGGCCGAAGGGGTGCCGGTGGTGACCTATGGCTGGGGCGATGGAGCCGTCGTCTCCGGTCCGGAATTCTGCGTGTCCGGCCGCGACGCCTATCTGGAGCGCGCCGTGACGCTTGCCACCGATGCCGCCGCCCACGCTGCGGCCGGAACCTCCGCAAAGGCGCGCTTCATCGAGATCGGCGACCGCAACCGCTGCGTCGAACGGCTGATTGCCTATGGCGAGGAGGCGCGGACCCTGCTGCGCGCCGAACGCGCCAGGGCGAATTAATCTTCCTTCACATTTTCGTGGAAGACTGGTCCCCAGTTCCTGGTCCGTTGGAAAGCCGCCCCTTGCCGAACGCAGTCCCCAGTCATCTTCCCCTCGGCCGTCCCTCCATGTCCATCGCCGGCCGCGCGATCGGGCCCGGCCATCCGCCCTACCTGATCGCGGAGATGTCGGGGAACCACAATGGGGACCTGGGTCGCGCCCTGGCGCTGGTGGACGCGGCGAAGGAGGCGGGGGCCGACGCGGTCAAGCTGCAGACCTACACCGCCGACACCATCACCATCGCCCATGACGGTCCCGGCTTCCGGCTGGAGGGCGGGTTGTGGGGCGGACGCACCCTGCACGACCTCTATCGCGAGGCGCACACCCCGTGGGAGTGGCATGTCCCGCTGTTCGAGCGGGCGCGGGTGCTGGGGTTGAGCATCTTCAGTTCCCCCTTCGATGAGACCGCCATCGAACTGCTGGAGGAACTCGACGCCCCGGCCTTCAAGATCGCATCCTTCGAGGTGATCGACCTGCCGCTGATCCGCCGCGCCGCCCGGTCCGGCAAGCCGCTGATCATCTCCACCGGCCTCGCCACGCTGGGCGAGATCGAGGAGGCGGTGGCCGCGGCCGGCGATGTGCCGCTCGCCCTGCTGCATTGCGTCAGCGGCTATCCCACCCCGCCGGAGGACTGCAACCTCCGCACCATCCCGCATCTGGCGGAGACCTTCGCCGGCGTCACCGCCGGCCTGTCCGACCACAGCCAGGGCATCGCCGTGCCGGTCGCCGCCGCGGCGATGGGCGCCACCATCATCGAGAAGCACTTCACCCTGTCGCGCGCCGACGGCGGAGTCGACAGCGCCTTTTCCCTGGAGCCGGCCGAGTTCAGGGCGATGGCCGATGCCGTTCGCACGGCGACCGCCGCCATGGGCCGGGTCGATTATACCGTGAAGCCCAGCGAGGCCGGTGGGCGCGACTACCGCCGCTCCCTCTATGTCGTCGCCGACGTGGAGGCGGGAGAGCCGCTGACCGCCGCCAACGTCCGCTCCATCCGCCCCGGCTTCGGCATGGCGCCCAAATATCTGCCGGACGTGCTCGGCCGCCGCGCCGTCCGCCGCCTGAACCGGGGGGAGCCGCTGTCCTGGGACATGCTGGCGCCCCCGACACAGGAGGGCCGGCATGGATAAACCGCGCGTCGTTGCGATCTCGCAGGCCCGAATGACCTCCACCCGGCTGCCGGGCAAGGTGCTTATGCCGGCCGCCGGCCGGCCGCTGCTGGCCCACCATCTGGAGCGGCTGTCCCGTGCGCCCGGCCTGGATGCGGTGGTGCTGGCGACGACGGTGAACGCCACCGACGACCCGGTAGTGGAGTGCGCACAGGGGCTTGGCGTCACCATCTTCCGTGGCGACGAGCAGGATGTGCTGGGCCGCTTCGCCGGTGCGGCGGCGCTTGCCGGGGCCGATCTGGTGGTGCGCGTCACCGCCGACTGTCCGCTGATCGACCCGGCGCTGGTCGGCCGCCTGATTGCCGCCTTCCGGGACGGCCAGCCGCTGGATTACCTGTCGATCGACAGCACCCGCTACCCGCGCGGCCTGGATGCCGAAATCTTCCCGCGCCGCCTGCTGGACGAGGCGGCGGCCAACGCCACCGACCCGGCGGAACGGGAGCATGTCACCCCCTACCTCTACCGCCGCCCCGACCGCTTCCGGCTGGGGACCGCGCTGGTTCCCGACGCGCCGGTGGAGCCTCCGGATCAACGCTGGTGCGTGGACGAGCCCGCCGACTACGAACTGGTTCGCCGCCTGCTGGAGGCGTTGGTGCCGTCCAATCCCGGCTTCGGCTGGCAGGATTGTTGCAAAACTCTTCGCGACCACCCCGATTGGGTGGACATCAACCGCTCGGTCCGGCAAAAGACGCTGCACTGATCCGGTCCCGGTTCGACCAAGGAGAAAAGCTTATGGATCGCAAGGAATTCCTTCTCGCTCTTGACGAGATGCTCGAACTGGATCCCGGTACGCTGACCGGCGACGAGACCTTGGAATCGCTGGAGGCCTGGGACTCGTTGGCGGTCATCAGCTTCATCGCGCTGGTGGACGAGAAGACCGGCGTGGTCGTCGAAGGCGAGAAGCTGGCGAAGGCGAAGACGGTCGCCGACCTGCTGGCTTTGGCGGGTGCCCCGGTCGCGGCCTGAGCGGTGCCGGTGCCCGTTTCTCGACCTGTTTCCGCCCGGCCTGTCTCCGAAGGCGGCCGCCTGCGCGCCGGTGTCGCCACCGTCGCCGGCGGCCCTGCCGCCTACCTGTCGGTCGGCAGCGGCGGCGTGCCCGTCCTGCTTCTGCATGGCTTCGCCGGCGACCGCCTGACCTGGCAGTTCAACCTGTCGGCCCTGTCGGCCCGGCGGCGCGCCATCGCCGTCGATCTGCCGGGACATGGCGGATCGACGCCGGATGTCGGCAGCGGCCGGGTCGCCGACTTCGCGCCCTGGCTGGTCGAGTTCCTCGACGGGCTGGAACTGCCGCGTGTGCATCTGGTCGGCCATTCGATGGGCGGCTATGTCGCGCGCGAACTGGCCGGGCTGGTGCCCGACCGGGTGGCGAGTCTGACCCTGCTGTCGAGCGCCGGGCTCGGCACTCCCTTCGATCTCGATTTCCTACGCCGGGCCATCGCGCCGGCCGACGTGGCGGAGGGGCGGGCCTGCGCCGAACGGCTGTTCGCCGGTCCGTCGCCGCTGATCCCCCGCTTCGGCGAGGTGCTGCACGCCCAGGGCGCCGACCCGGTTCGCCGCGCCGCGCTGGAACGCATCATCGAGGAGTCCTTCGCCGCCCATGCTGATGGCGGTGGGCCGCCGGTGGACTGGAGCGCCTATCCGATGCCGGTCCAGGTTCTGTGGGGCCGCGAGGACCGCATCATTCCGCTGCCGCCCGCCGACCGGTTGCCGCCGGATGCCCCGTTCCGGGTCTTCGACAATGCCGGCCATCTGCCGCACATCGAGACCGCCAGCCCGGTGACCGCCGCCATCCGGACCTTCCTGGACGGCTGCGACGACGGCCGATCCGGGCACCCCTCTTCTGAGCCGACCAGACCATGACCGACAGCATTTTCGCCCTGATCGCCGAGGAACTCGGCCGCATCGCCGCCGATAAGGGGGAAGTGCTGCCGCCCCTGACGGCGGACAGCCGTTTTCTTGACGGGGATCTGCCGATCGACTCCCTCGACCTCGCCACGCTTCTGGTGGTGCTGGAACAGCGCACCGGCCAGGATCCGTTCCGCGAGGGCTTCCGGCAGTTCACCACCGTCGGCGAACTGGCGGCGCTCTACACCGTTCCCGCATGACGGGCCGCCGCCCCGACTGGATCCATCCCGCCTTTCGCCTGATCGAAGGCGAGGATGTCTTCGGCTGGGCGGAGATCGCCGCGCTTCCGGTGCCGGCCGGGGGCGTCGTGCCGGCCGATCGGCCGTCGCGCGTGCTGGCGGCCCTGGCCGCCGCAGAGGCGGCGGGGCAGGGGCTTCTGCTGGCCCGTGGCGCCGTGGATCGGGATGGCTGGCAGCCCGGGCAGGGCTTCTCCGTCACGCTGGAAAGCTCCGGCACCACCGGCACGCCCAAGCGCCTGCGCCATGATTTCGCCCGTCTGCGCGGCCGTCTGCGCGGCGTGGCGGAGGAGGGCGCGCGCTGGTTGCTGACCTATGATCCGGGCGCCTTCGCCGGCCTGCAGGTGATGCTGACCGCCGCCGCGGCCGGAGCGTTGCTGGTTGCCGTGCCCGGTTCGGGTGCAGGAACAATTGCCGCACTGGCGCAGGCGGCACGGCGCCATGCCGTCACCCATGTCAGCGGCACCCCCAGCTTCTGGCGCGCCTTCCTGATGGCGCTGGGTGACGCGGATTTGCCGCTGGCCGCGGTGACGCTGGGCGGCGAGACCGCCGACCAGCCGCTTCTCGACCGCCTCGCGGAGCGGTTTCCCAAAGCCCGGCTTCGCCACATCTACGCCTCGACCGAAGCGGGGGCGCTGTTTGCCGTCGCCGATGGACGGGCCGGCTTTCCGGCGGCTTGGCTTGATGCGGCACCGGACGGGCTGGCTCTGCGCATCGCCGATGGGGTGCTGGAGGTGCGCAGCCCGCGCGCGGCGCCGGGGGCTGTCGATGCCGACGGCTGGCTTTCCACCGGCGACCTCGTGGAATGCCAGGACGACCGGGTGCTGTTCGCCGGCCGGCTCGACGGGCTGGTCAATGTCGGCGGGGTGAAGGTCTCGCCGGAGACTGTGGAGCGGCGCCTGCTGGCGGTCGACGGGGTGGCGGATGCCGCGGTCGTCGCGGTGCCGAGCCCGATCACCGGCCATCTGCTGACCGCCACCATCGTTCCGGTCCCAGGCGCCGATGACGCCGCCCTTCGCGTTGCCCTGCGCGCCGCCACCGCCGATCTGCCGCCCGCCGCCCGCCCGCGCGCCCTGACCTTCGCCGACCATATCCCGCTGAGCGCCGCGGGCAAAAAGAGCCGAAAGGGATCCCAATGACCGCGTCAGCCGAGCCGAAGCGCCACGTCATCGTCACCGGCGGCAGTCGTGGCCTCGGCCTTGCGCTGGTGGAGGCGCTGCTGGCCGACGGCTATCGGGTCTCCACCTGTAGCCGCTCTTCCTCCGAAGCGCTGGAACGGCTGGCCGGTCCCAACCTGTTCTGGCATCCCTGCCGTATCGGCGACGGCGACGAGGTGCGGGCCTTCTTCGATGCCGCCGTCGGCTGGGGCGGCGATTCGCCGCTGTGGGGTCTGGTCAACAATGCCGGGATCGCCCGCGAGGGCGTGCTGGCGACCTTCCCGGAGGTGGATGCGGAGGCGGTGATCCAGACCAACCTGACCGGCGCGCTTCAGGCTGCCCGCGCTTTTCTGCGGGCCAAGCTGGTGGCCCGCGGGGCGGGCGCCCAGGGAGGGCGGATCGTCAACATCTCTTCCATCATCGGTCAGCGCGGCTATGTCGGGCTCGCCGCCTATTCGGCGTCGAAGGCCGGGATGGACGGGCTGACGCGGGCACTGGCGCGCGAGGTCGGACGGCGGGCGATCACCGTCAACTCTGTGGCGCCGGGCTATCTCGACACCGAAATGTCGGGCACCCTGTCGGACGGGCAGCGCGACCAGATCGTCCGCCGTACGCCGCTGGGGCGTCTCGGCACCGCGGCGGACGTGGTCCCACTGGTCCGTTTCCTGCTCGGCGACGGCGGTGGCTTCATCACGGGACAGACCCTTACGGTGGATGGCGGCATCACCTGCTGAGGCCCACAAGGAAAGCCGTAAGGAAATAGGGGGAGGCAGAGATGGTCGCCAGCCGGATCGACGGGGTGGGCGTGCGCGGCGTCGTCGGCTGCGTGCCGGAAGCACGTGAGACCGTCGGGGATCTCGCCCGCCGCTTCGGCGAGGATGCGGCCCGCAAGATCGCCGCCGCCACCGGGATCGAGGAGCGGCGGATCGTCGCCCCCGGCCAATGCACCAGCGACCTTGCGGATGCCGCCGCCCGCCGTCTGCTCGACGGGCTGGGATGGGAGCCGGAAAGCGTCGACCTGCTGGTCCTGGTGACCCAGACCCACGACCAGACGCTGCCGGGCACCGCCTCGCTTCTGCACCGGCGGCTCGGGCTGCGCAAAGGGGCGGCGGTGCTCGACATCACCCACGGCTGCTCCGGCTTCGTCTATGGGCTGTGGGCGTCTTCGGGATTGCTGAAGACGGCCGGCCGGCGGGCGCTTCTGCTGGTCGGCGACACCACCTCGCGGCTGGTCGATCCGGAGGATCGTGCCGTGGCGCCGCTGTTCGGCGACGGCGCCGCCGCGATCGCCCTTGAACTTGACGACACGGCCTCGCCCATGGCCTTTGACCTGGGCAGCGATGGCGCCGGAGCGCCCTATTTGGCGGCGGACGGCGGCGCGATGCGCCATCCCGACCGGCCGCCGCGGCTGTTCATGGACGGGACACAGGTCTTCGCCTTCACCCTGCGCGAGGTGCCGGGCAGCGTCCGCGCTGTGCTGGACTGTGCCGGCTGGACCGCCGACATGGTCGACCATCTCGTCCTGCATCAGGCCAATGCCCAGATGATCCGGCATCTCGGCCAGAAGGTTGGGGTTTCCGCCGATCGCACCGTCGTCGCCCTGCGGGAGGTCGGCAACACCAGCTCCGCCTCCATCCCGCTGGCATTGGCCGGTTCGCTGGCGGAACCGCTGGCCTCGGGCTGCCGCCGGCTGCTGCTGTCTGGCTTCGGCGTCGGCTGGTCCTGGGGCAGCGCGGCGCTCGCCGTCGGACCGCTGACGGCATGCGAAACGGTTGTCCTGCCCGGCAGGAAATACCCGGCAGAATCTGCCGCCCCGGCAAGCCCTGCCCCCTGACCGGCAGAATTTGCCGGCAGGTGGGCAAAATTTGCCGGGTGCATTCCTGCCCGCCGGCACGGATTACCAAGGAAACTCGGCAAATTTGAACTGGCCCGCTTCTTGCCTACCCCTCTGGCGGGGGAATTAGTCCCCTTCCGGGCCAAGCGTTCCGAAAGCGGTGCGCGTCCGGACATTGATCCTCCAAAGGAGTGGCTATCATGGCTGGCAACGTTACCCTCTCTTCGTCCATGCGGACCAACCTGCTGCAGCTGCAAAGCACGCAGGAACAGATCAACAAGAAGCAGAACATCCTGTCGACGGGCAACAAGGTCAACACCGCCCTCGACGGCCCGACCGCCTTCTTCTCGGCCAAGGGTCTGAACCAGCGCGCCGGCGACCTGACGTCGCTGAAGGACGCGATGGGTCAGTCGATCAGCACCATCCAGGCCGCCGACAAGGGCCTGACCGCCATCGACTCCATGGTCGACCAGGCCAAGGGCCTGACCACCGCCGCCTATGCGGCCCTGGGCAACGACGCCGCCTCCATCGCCACCCGCAAGTCGCTGGCCTCGCAGTTCAACACGCTGCGCGGACAGATCGACAAGCTGGCCGCCGACAGCGGTTACGGCGGTAAGAACCTGATCGCCGGCAACGGCCTCAGCATGGACAGCACCAGCTCGTCCCGCGCCGCCGTCAACACCATCGTCGGCATCGACAACGCCCGCGTCACCAACGTGCAGGCGCCGGACACCTATTCGATCCGCATCAAGGGCGACGGCTCGATCGAAGGCAAGACCTCCGACATCAACGCGGCCGAGAATGCGCACGGCCTCACCGGCCTGAAGCTGTCGGGCACCATCTCCAGCACCTCGGGCAGCTTCTCCAACGTCCAGATCGAGGTGCGCGGCGCCAACGGCCGCACCCGCGACTTCATCGTGTCGGACGGCAGCGAAAGCCGGACGACCTCCTACTTCGACAACACCCAGACGACCTCCACCAATCTGACGCAGGCAGCGACCTCGACGAAGGCTCAGATTTCCACGGTGAACGTCAGCGGCACCATCGAGGAAGGGGACATCTTCTCGATCACGGTGGAAGGCCAGACCTTCAGCTACACCGCCACCAGCGGCGACGTGGCCGTCGGCCAGAACGCCGCCGTCAACGTCGCGACCCAGCTGCAGGCCTCGATCAGCGGCGCCATCGCGGGCACCGGCCGTCTGGCTGGCAAGGATGTCGCCACCGCCTCCATCGGCAGCAGCGGCACCATCACCCTGACCGGCAACACCACGAGTGGCGTGGTGCGTGACTTCTCCCTGACCTCCAGCACGACCAACGCGCTGACCAAGAAGATCTCGGAGAGCTTCGCGTCGGGCACCATCGTGTCCTTCACGGTCGACCGCCGCCTGCTGGAAGCGGCGAACAACCAGGGCAACGGCATCTCGACCATCGAGAAGAAGGTCGACCTGCAAATCCAGGTCACCAACTCCAACGGCGCCCAGGTCACCCGCGACGGCACGAGCGATCAGGGCGACGGCAAGCTGGCGGCGGGCGACCAGGCCTTCGCCTTCGACAGCGGCACGGTCCATCTGAACGTCGACGCCAAGACCATCAAGCAGGCCGCTTCGTCGAACTGCTCGGCCAACATCGTCACCAAGCAGATCTCCGACGCCAACTCCAAGAACGACATCACCGTCCAGCTCAACGAGACGAACACCAACTCGATCACGGTGGGCGCGGTGAACCTGACCACGAGCGGTCAGGGTCTGAAGCTCGACGAAGCGCAGAACGACTGGACGGACCGCGCCGACATCGACAAGGCGGTCTCGGGTCTCGACAACGCCAAGGCGACGATCCGCTCTGCGTCGCAGTCGCTGTCGACCAACCTGAACATCATCACGACCCGCGAGAACTTCACCAAGGAGTTCAGCGACGTGCTGACGGAAGGCGCCAGCAAGCTGACGCTGGCCGACCAGAACGAGGAAGGCGCCAGCCTGCTGATGCTGCAGACCCGGCAGCAGCTGGGCACCATCGCCCTCTCGCTGGCCAACCAGTCGCAGCAGTCGATCCTGCGCCTGTTCTAAGGCGTAGAGTTCGGACGGCAAGTTCGGGTAGGATCACGCCCGGCGGGCGGCGGCATCAGGCCGCCGCCCGTTTCTTTTTTGGGCCGGACCGGGCCGGCAAAGGCCGGACGGCGACGGCCCGCAAGCCCCGGGTTCCTCGCTCATGCCACTCAAGTTCGTGCTTCGTCCCAACGAGAAGGTCATCATCAACGGTGCCGTCATCGGCGCCGGCGACCGTCCGGGCTCGTTCTTCCTCTACAACACCGCAAACTTCCTGCGCGGGCGCGAGGTGTTGAAGGAAGAGCAGATCGACTGTATCGAGAAGAAGCTCTATTTCGTCATTCAGCTCGTCTACATCTTCCCGGAGGACTCGACGCTGAACCTTCAGCGCTTCGCCTCCATTCTCGACGAAACGCGCGAGGCGAGGCCCGACGCCGCCAAGATGCTGGACGAAATCACGCGGCTGGTTGAAAGCCGCAACTACTACCGGGCGCTCAAGCTCTGCCGCAAACTGTTCAGGGCGGCGGACAGCACGGCGGCCGATGGCGCTGCCGGCGACGACGACGACACCCCGACGACTGACCGGATGCCGTGACCGCCGCCGATCTGCTCGATACCGCATTGTCGCTGCACCGCACCGGCCGCTTCGCCGAGGCGCTGGCGCTGTATCGCCGAATCCTGATCGACGATCCGGTGCATGCCGACGCGCTGCACCTGGCGGCCATGGTCGCCTACCAGACCGGCCGGACAGCCGAGGCTCTTTCCGGACTGGGGGCGGCCCTGGCGCTGCAGCCGCGCTTTCCCACCGCATACAACAGCCTCGGCAATGTCCTGGCCGATCTGGGCATGCCGGAGGAAGCGCTTGCCGCCTATGCGGTCGCGATCAGGCAGAACGACCGCTATGCCGAGGCCTACGGCAACCGCGCCACCGTGCTTCAGCGACTTGGCCGGCGGGAAGAGGCGGCGGAAGCCTATGCCCGTGCGCTGACCTTCGCTCCGGATAACCTGACCGCCCGTTTCAACTACGGCATTCTCCAGCGGGAGATGGGGCGGATCGCGCCGGCGGCCAATGCCTTCTACGCGGTGGTCCAGGCCGATCCGTCGCGGTCCGCCGCCTGGCGGCATCTGGCAATCTGCCTGCGCGGGCTCGGACATCCCGATGCGGAGCCCTGCCTGCGCCGTGCGCTTGAGTCTGCCCCGGCGGATGATGAGCTGTCGCTGGAGTTGGGTGTGCTGCTGAACGGCCGGGGTGACCACGCGGGGGCCTGCGCCGTCCTCGCCCCGGCGGTCGCGGCGCATCCCGGTAATGCGCAGCTGCACTTCACATTCGGCACGGCCCTTCAGGGCGGGGGTCGGCTGCAGGAGGCTGCCGCGCAATTCCGCCTTGCGCTGGATCGCGAACCGATGATGCAGGGCGCCTGCAACAATCTGGGCGTGGCCCTGCTTGAACTCGGGATGACCGACAAAGCAGTCCCGGTGCTGCGGCGGGCGCTGGTCCTCTGCCCCGACGACGCCGTGGCGGTGAACAACCATGGGACCTCGCTGGAGGATCGGTACGACCCTGCCTGCGATTTCGACCGGCCGGCGCGGTGGTATCGGCGCGCCCTGCGCCTTCGCCCCGATTACGGGAAGGCACTGGTCAACCTTGCCGGCACACACATCGGCAAGCGGGAGACCGGCCGCGCCGAGCGTCTCTGTCGCCGTGCCGTGGCGGCCGACCCCGGAAGCGTGGAGGCCTATTCCAATCTCGCCGGCCTGCTGCTCGAGCGCGACGACACCGCCGGGGCGCTGTGGCTGTACCGGCGTGCGCTGGCGGTCGACGCCGAAAACTCGACCGCATTGACCGGCTATGGTCTGGCCTTGCAGATTCTCGGCCGTATCGAGGAGGCGGAGGCGGCCCATCGGCGCGCGCTGGAGATCGACGGCGGCAATGCGGAGGCCGCGGGCAATCTCGGCATGATGATCTGGCAATACCGCCAGGATCACGCGGCGGCCGAGCCTTTCATGAACCTCGCCCTGTCGGTCAATCCGTCGCTCGGCACGGCGCACCTCAACCGCGGCATGATGCGCCTCACCCGCGGCGATCTCGCCGGCGGCTGGGAGGGATACCGCTGGCGCTTCCGGGCCAAGGGCTATGTGAACCGCCGGATCGCCGCCCCGCTGTGGCGCGGAAAGGAGCCCGGCGGGAGCCGCCTGCTGGTGTGGCGCGAGCAGGGGGTCGGCGACGAGATCCTGTTCGCCTCCTGCTATCCGGCGTTGATCGCGCGCGCCGGGCATGTGGTGATCGAATGCGACCGCCGGCTCGTGTCGTTGTTCGCTCGCTCCTTTCCCCAGGCAACCGTCCGGGCGGAATCGGTCGATCCCGCCGGCCGGGAGATGATCCTTTCGCCGGACCGGCCGCCGGACGTCGATTTCCATGTGCCGGCCGGCGACCTTCCGGAGCTGCTGCGCGGCAGCCTGTCCGCCTTCGAACCGCAGGGCCCCTGGCTGGTGCCGGACCCGGCGCAGGTGGAGCGCTGGCGGGAGCGGCTGGCGGCGCTGGGGCCGGGCTTGCGGGTCGGCATCGGCTGGCGCAGCCAACTGATGACGGCCGATCGCAAGGCCGCCTATGTGCTGCTGGAACATTGGGGACCGCTGTTCGCCGTCCCCGGACTGGTGTTCGTCAACCTGCAATATGGCGACTGCGAGGCCGAACTGCGGTCGGCGGAAGAGCGCTTCGGCGTGACCATCCACCGCTGGGCCGACCTGGACCTGAAGGACGACTTCGACGGCGCGGCAGCACTGACCGCGAACCTGGATCTGGTGATCTCGCCGGCGATGTCGGCCGGCGAGTTGGCCGGCGCGCTGGGCGTGCCGGTCTGGCGCTTCGGCTCCCGCGACTGGACGCAGCTGGGCACCGGCGTCCGGCCCTGGTTCCCGTCGATGCGCCTGTTCCAGCCCAATCCCGGCGAGGGGCTCGAGGCGATGCTCGTCCGGATGGCGCAGGAGTTGGCGCGCGCGGCATCCGGCAAGTCTCCGGCACACTTTCCGGCCCCCGACGCGGACGACGGAAAGCCGGCAAGCGAGACCGACAGACTGACGGCGGATGCCGTCGCCCATTACCGCGCCGGCGACGCGGCGGCGGCGGACGCATTGGTGCGACAGGTGCTCGACACGACACCCGGTCATCCGGTCGCCCTGCATCTGGCCGGCGTGCTGGCGAAGCGACGCGGAGCATTGGAGGAGGCGCAGGCCCTGCTGGTCCGCGCCGTCGCCGCCGACCCGGTCAATGCCTCCGCCCAGGCCGCATTGGGCGAGGTTTACCAGGGGGTGGGCCGCTTCGACGCGGCCGAGCGGGCGTCGCGCGCCTGTGTCGCCGTGCAGCCCGACGGCGCCGGACACTGGGTCAACCGGACCGCGCTGCTGCGCCGCATGGGGCTGGATGGGGATGCGCGGTCCGCCGTTGCCCATGCGCTGCGCCTGCGCCCCGATCTGGCGCCTGCCCACGGCCACCGTGGCGAACTGGCGGGGCGTCCCGAGGATGCTGTGGCGGCCCATCGCATCGCGGTCGCCCTGATGCCGGGGGCTGCCGATATGCTCAGCAACCTCAGCATCGCTCTCCACAAGCTTGACCGTTTCGCCGAGGCTGCGCGTGCGGTGGACCGCGCGACCCGCTGCGACCCCAGCCTCGCCGTTGCCTGGACCAACCTGGGCAACAGCCTGGAAGCGCTGGGCAGAGTCGCGGAGGCGGAGGCCTGCCACCGCACCGCGATCGGCCTCGACTCGTCGTTTGCCGAGGCCCATGGCAATCTGGCCTATCTGCTGAAGCGGCAAGGCCGGCATGAAGAAGCGCTGGCCGCCTTCGATGCGGCCCTGCAGGCCGACCCCAAGCATGCACAGTCCCATTTCAACCGCGCGCTCCTGCTTCTGGAGACCGGGATCCTCCGATCGGGCTGGACCGGCTACGACTGGCGCTTCGGCACGCCGGCGTTTCGGGGCCATCGGCGCCGGCTGTCCATACGGGCTTGGCGTGGCGAGAACATCGCCGGGCGGCGCCTGCTGGTGTGGCGGGAGCAGGGCGTTGGCGACGAGTTCCTTTTCGCCTCCTGCTATGACGAGGCGATGCGGCGCGCCGGACGGCTGGTGATCGAGTGCGATCACCGGCTGGTGCGGCTGTTCGCACGCTCCTTCCCCGATGCCGATGTCCGACCGGAAAGCACCGACCCACGCGACGCCGATGTCCAGATCGCCTCCGGCAGCCTGCCGCGCCTGCTGCGCACCGAGTTGAAGCGCTTCCCCGAACGGACCTCCTGGCTGGTGCCGGATCCGGCGCTGGTGGAGCGCTGGCGCCAGCGGCTGGCAGCGCTGGGGCCGGGCTTGCGGGTCGGCATCGGCTGGCGCAGCCAACTGATGACGGCCGATCGCAAGGCCGCCTATGTGCTGCTGGAACATTGGGGACCGCTGTTCGCCGTCCCCGGACTGGTGTTCGTCAACCTGCAATATGGCGACTGCGAGGCCGAACTGCGGTCGGCGGAAGAGCGCTTCGGCGTGACCATCCACCGCTGGGCCGACCTGGACCTGAAGGACGATTTCGACGGGGCGGCGGCGCTGACCGCCAACCTGGATCTGGTGATCTCGCCGGCGATGTCTGCGGGCGAATTGGCGGGTGCGCTGGGCGTGCCGGTCTGGCGCTTCGGCAGCCGCGACTGGACGCAGCTGGGCACGGGTGTCCGGCCCTGGTTTCCGTCGATGCGCCTGTTCCAGCCCAATCCCGGCGAGGGCCTCGAGGCGGCGCTGGCCCAGATGGCGAAGGCTTTGCGGACCATTGCATCGCCGCGGGGGAAGGGGACGGCACCTGCCGGGGCGCTTGCCGGGGCAGGGGATGGCGAAACCGCGGACCCTGACCCGGGCCGGCTTCTGGAGCAGGCGGTCGCCGCCCATCGTGCCGGTTCCTTCGCTTCGGCAGCTCCCCTTTACGAGCGGGTGCTGGCCCATCGTCCACGGGATCCGGTGGCGCTCCATCTGTCCGGTCTGCTTGCCCACCAGACGGGCGCACTGGAACATGGCGAAGCGCGCATCGCCGCGGCGGTCGCCGCCGCCCCGGATTATGCGACGGCGCATATCAGCCTGGGGAATGTTCGTCTGGCTCTCGGACGGGCGGGGCCGGCCGCCGCGAGTTTCCGGGCCGCCCTGGCGCTTCAGCCCGGCAATGCCGCGGCGCTGACCAACCTCGGCAATGCGCTCGACGCGCTGGAGCGGAGCGGGGCGGCCGTGCCGCTCCACCGGAGGGCGGTCGTCGCCGACCCCGACCTTGCGGAGGCCCATGACAATCTGGGCGCGGCCCTCGCCCGGCTCGGCCGCTGGGGCGAGGCGGAGCGGGCGCACGCCCAGGCACTCCGGCGGGCGCCGGCGCTGGAGGCGGGATGGGTGAACCTGTCGGTGGCGCTGCGGCGTCTCGGCCGTCTGAACGCCGCGGAGCGGGCGGGCCGCCGTGCCCTGGCGCTCGTCCCCGCCCTGGCCGACGGAATGGCGAACCGCGGCCGGCTGCTGCGCGAGATGGGAGACGACGACGCGGCGAAACTGTGGTGCGGCCGTGCGCTGGCGGCTGAACCCGGCCACGCGGCGGCGGCCTTCAACGCCGGGGTTCTCGATCTCACCGCCGGCCGGATGGCGTCGGGATGGGAAGGCTATGACCGGCGGTTCGACACGCGCGACCAGATGGCCGCTGCCCGTCGCCCATCCGTCCCGCTCTGGACGGGCGGCGACCTGTCGGGCAAGCGCCTGCTGGTCTGGCGCGAGCAGGGGATCGGAGACGAACTGATGTTCGCCCAGCGCCTGCCCCAACTGATCGCCCGCGCCGGCCGGGAAGGGGGCCGCATCGTGGTGGAATGCGACCCGCGCTTCGTCCCGCTGTTCGCCCGATCCTTCCCGCAGGCGACGGTGCGGGCGGTGCCGGCCGCTCCAGCCGAACCGTCGCCCGATGTCGACTGCCATCTCCCTATCGGATCGCTGTCGCGCCAGCTGGGTGCTTCCCTGGCAGGATTCGCCGGGCTGGAGCCGGCTTTGCGTGCCGATACGGCGGCCGTCGATAGGTGGCGCCGGCGGCTGGCCGGACTGGGAGAGGGCTTGCGGGTCGGGATCGCCTGGCGTAGCGGCCAGCTCGATCCGGACCGCATGCCCGATTATACGCGGATCGAGGATTGGCGGCCGGTGCTGACCCTGCCGGGGCTGAGTCCGGTCAATCTGCAATATGGCGACTGCGGGGCCGAACTTGCCGCGGCCTGGGAAACGTTCGGCCGTGCGCCGCATGCCTTCCCCGACCTCGACCTGCGCGACGACCTCGACGGCACGGCGGCGCTGATGTCGGCCCTGGATCTGGTGATCGCGCCCGCCACCTCCACCGGAGAACTGGCGGCGGCGCTGGGCGTGCCGGTCTGGCGGCTGGCACGGGCGGGCGACTGGACGACACTCGGCACCGCGGTGCGGCCCTGGTTCCCGACGATGCGTCTGTTCCGGACCGGCCCCGGCCAGCGGGTCGCCGATCTGCTGCCGGCGGTAGCGGCGGAGCTTGCGCGTTCCGGTCGGGCCATCGGCTGAAAAATCCGCCATGAGAAAGTCAGCCATCAAAAAAGCCGGGTGAGGCGGTCCGCCTCAACCCGGCCTTTTCAAACCCCTGTTCAAGGGTGGTGTCTGAAGGTCGATGCTGTGATTGGGGGGATTAGTTCATCGGTCCGGTGCGCGTCAGGCGGTCGATCTCTTCCTTGACGTGCAGCTTTTCGAGCTTGAGGCGCTTCACTGCGCTCTCATCCGGCCAGGAGCGTTTTTCCTCGTCGAGGATCGCCCGGTCCAGGCGCATGTGCTTGTCTTGCAGAGACGAAAGGCGAGCTTCAGTGTGCATGAGTCGCTCTCCATAGGATCAGTCCGCGTCCCGCCTCAATGTGACGGGCCGGTGACAACAGTGTTCACTCATCCGAAGCGCCGAACAACCCTAATCTTGCGTTTTATGCGGTCAAACCATGCGAAAAAATGCCCCAACCGTTCAGACGTATGACAGTGGGTCGCAGGGGTGGGGTCTTGAAATCATTTCGCGCAACACCATCCGGAGGTAAGCTGACCCTTTGAACCAAAGGGTTATGTCGCCAGTTGCGGTCCCCCTGCGGCCGTGGCGGCGATGATGGCGGAGAGCGATCGGCGCGCCTCCGCGTGGCCGGGCTGAATCACCAGCGCACGGCGATACCAGCCGGCCGCCTCGCCACCACGCCCCATCCGCTGGAGGAGGCCGGCAAGCCGCAGGGCCACCGACGGGACCGTCGGGTCAAGACGGGCGGACCGGCGCAGGGCCTCCACCGCCTCGTCCGCAAGGCCGATGCCGTCCAGCGCGACGCCCCACTGGTGAAGCACCGCCGGACCGGCGCCGGCAAGCGCCGCCCGGCCGTAAGCGCCGGCCGCCGCAGCGGCATGTCCGCCCTCGCGCTCGGCATGTCCCAGCCCTTCCAGCGCCGTCAGCATGGCGGGGGCGAGTACAAGGGCATGGCGGAAACGGCGGACCGCCGCCTCGGGACGGTGCAGGGCGCGCAGGATCTTGCCATGGTTGACCGCCGCTTCGGTCTCTGCCGGAACCTGTGTCAGCGCCCATCGGAGCAGCCTGTCGGCCTCCTCCAGCCGGCCGAGCTGGGCGACCAGAAGCCCGGCCCTGTGCAGGGCCTCCGCCTCGGCCGGCTCGATGGAGAGAATGCGGCGGTACAGCTGCTCCGCCTCTTCGAATCCGCCGGTCTGATGACGGTCGAACGCTTCGGCAAGCAGGGCGCGAAGGTCGGTCATCAGGCCGGTGCCAGTTCCGCCAGTGCGCGCACCGCCTGCCGGGCGGCTGCGGCCAGCCCGTCGCCTGCGGGCGGCTGGATCAGCCGCATCGACGGGAACCAGGGGCGCACACTCGTTCCCATCTGCGTCCAGTCGCGGGTGCCGAGCCGCCAGACCGGGACGCCCAGAGCGCCGGCCAGTTCCCCGACCGCCGTGGCCGGCGAGATCACCAGATCCAGGTTGGCGATCAGGGCCGCAACCCCCTCGAAATCGTCCTTCAGGTCCAAATCGGCCCAGCGGTGCAGACGGCGCGTCGCCGTTTCCACCTGTGCCAGTTCGGCGCGGCAATCGCCATACTGCAGCATGACCACGCTGACACCGGCCATATCGAGCAGGGCCGTCCAGTCGGCGAGGCCGGTATAGGCGGCGGCCCGCTGGGCGGTGACGATCTGGCTGCGCCATGCCAGCCCCACCTTCAGGCCGGGCAGGGCGGCCAGCCGGTCGCGCCACAAGGCGAGACGACCGGGATCGGGGCGCAGATAGGCCGAGCGGCCAGGGAAGCGGTCCACCCGGTCGCGGAACAGGGCGGGCAGGGTGCCGGCCGGCATCTGCAGGTCGCAATCCGGTGGGGCCACCGTTTCCCGCCCGGCGGCGTCCGCCGTCTCCGCCCGCACCGTGACCCACGGGAAGGAGCGGGCGAACAGGCTGACCAGCCGCCGGTCGCATTCGACCGTGACTGGACCGTCCAGCCCCTGCAGGGCGTCGAAGCAGGAGGCGAACAGGATTTCGTCGCCGACCCCCTGTTCCGACCAGGCCAGCAGTCGCCGGCCCTTCAACGGTTCGCCCGTCCAGACCGGCCGGTCGATACGGCGCGCCCGCTGCAGCTGACGGGCGGAGAAGCGGCGGCCATAACCGGCCCAGCCCTCTGCGATGCGTCCATCGGCAAGGTTCAGCAGGCCGAGGTTCCAAGCCGCCAGGGCAAAGTCCGGGTCTACGCGCAGAGCGCGGCGCAGATGGGTCTTCGCCTCATCCAGGCGGCCGGCCAGCGTCGCCATGGTGGCGAGATTGTTGCCGGCGTCGATGGAACCGGGCTGCAGGGCCAGCGCCCGGCGATAATGGCCGGTCGCCTCCGCCGTGCGCCCCATCAGCTCGCAGGCATGGCCGAGATTGGCATGGGCCGGCAGATGTTCCGGCTGGAGGGCGATGCAGCGGCGATGCAGCCGCATGGCCTCCTCCACCCGCCCGCAGGTCTGGTGAGCGAGTCCCAGATGGGTCAGCGCCTCGGCAAAGGCCGGGTGCAGGGCCAGCGCGCGGGTGAAGGCGCGGGTGGACTCGGCGTGGCGCTTGTCCGCCTCCTGCACCAGTCCCAGATGGTTCCAGGCCTGGGGGAAGGCCGGGTCGATCTGCAACGCCCCGCCGATCAGGGCGAGAGCCTCGTCGTTCTGTCCGGTCTGGTGCATCAGCAGCCCCAGCAGATGCAGCGCATCGGCATGGCCGGGAGCCTTGCGTTCGGGATCGGCGGCGATGGCGGCACGATAGGCGGTCTCCGCCTCCGCCAGCCGACCGGTGCGGTGAAGGTCGGCGGCCCCATTTAGCAGAGTGTCGAAATCGGGTCGCACTTCGCGCTCCGGCGATGGCGCGACCACTGCCACAGGTTCAGGCACCGGCACTGGCAAAATGGCCCGCAGGGCTCCCGCCATTGCCCGGATTGTCGTTTCCAGGCCCTCGCCGTGGTTGGGCTGGAACAGGCGCATGGTCGGGAACCAGGGCCGGACGCCGGTGCCCAATTGCGTCCAGTCGCGGCTGCCGAACCGCCAGACCGGCACGCCCAGTGCACCTGCCAGTTCGCCGGCCGACATCGCCGGCGAGATCACCAGATCCAGATTGGCGGTCAGTGCTGCCGCGCCGTCGAAATCATCCTTCAGGTCCAGGTCGGCCCAGCGGTGGATGGTCACGCCGAAGCGCTCTTCCGCCGCCCGCAGTTCGGCCTCGCAGTCGCCATACTGCAGATTGACGAACACCAGTCCGGGGACGGCGAACAGCGGTCCCCAATGCTCCAGCAGCACATAGGCCGCCTTGCGATCGGCCGTCATCAACTGGCTGCGCCAGCCGATGCCGACCCGCAAGCCCGGTCCCAGCGCCGGAAGCCGCTCCCGCCAGCGCTCCACCTGCGCCGGGTCCGGCACCAGCCATGGACCTTGCGGCTCGAAGGCGGACAGGCTGCCGCGCAGCAACTCCGGCAGGTCGCCCGCGGGAATCTGCAGGTCGCAGTCCGCGGGTACGATGGTCTCGCGCGGGACGTCGCCGAAAGCGTCACCGGTGCAGCTTTCGGCCCGCACAATGGCCTTGGGGAAGGAGCGGCGGAACAGCGGAACCAGACGCGGGTCGCATTCGATGGTGACCGGCCCGCCCGCCCAGGCGACGACATCCGGATAGCAGGACGCGAACATGACTTCGTCGCCCACCCCCTGCTCGCGCCACACCAGCAGCCGCTTGCCGCGCAACAGCTGTCCACCCCAGCGCGGGATGTCGAAGCGCCGGTCGGGCAGCGTCTCTCCGGCGGCGAAGCGCCGCTCATACCCCGCCCAGCCGTGCGTCAGGTCGCCGTGACGCAGCGCCAGGAGCGACAGGTTGTAGGTCGCGGTGGCGAGGTCCGGCTGCCGGGCCAGCGCCTCCTCGAAGCAGGCCGCCGCCTCGTCATAGCGCCCCTGTGCCTGCAGTGCGTTGCCGAGGTTGTATCGCGCCTCCACGAACTCCGGATGAAGCTCCAGCGCCTGCCGGTGGCACAGCTCCGCCTGATCGGGACGGCCCAGCCGTTTCAGCACGCTGCCGAGATTGTTCAGCGCCGCGCTGTGGCGCGGGTTGCGCTTCAACGCCTGACGATAGGCGATCTCCGCGCTTTCCAGGGCTCCCCTCTGCTGCAGGACGGCGCCCAGATTGTAGTGGGCGGTGGCGTCGTCCGGGCGGTGCCGGGCCACCAGCCGGTGCTGGGCGATGGCCTCGTCCAGCCGTCCGCTCATCGCCAGCGCGTCACCCAGATTGTTGTGCGCCTCCACCATGCCCGGCAGCAGCCGCACGGCATGATCCAGCGCCGTCACCGCATCGCCGTGGCGATGGTGTGCGGTGTGGCCGTTGCCGAGATTGTACCAGGCCTTGGCATAGTCCGGCTTCAGCGCCAGCGCGGCGGCGAAGGCCCGCTCCGCCTCGTCATGGCGGCCGAGGACGGCCAGGGCATTGCCGAGATTGTGGCGGCGCTGCGCCCCTTGCGGATCCAGGGTGGCGGCATTGCGGTGGGCCTGCACCGCATCCACCGGCCGGCCGGCCGACGACAGCGCGTTGCCCAGATTGTCCCAATAGTCGGCGACGCCCTTCGCCTGCGCCAGCGCCTTGCCGATCAGGGTCACCGCCTCGTCGGCACGGCCGGACTGCAGGGCCACCACCCCCAGCAGATGCAGGGCGTCGGCATTGCGCGGATTTGCCGCCAGCACCGCGCGATAGCCGTGCTCCGCCTCGGCGAGGCGCCCACCCTGATGATGTGCCACGGCCTGCGCCAGCATGTTGGTGTGCTTCGCCACGTTCCGGCCCCGTCCCTGACTGTCCCCACCCTCAAAGGGAGTGCCATCATCGGTGGATCACGGTAAAGATGCCATTGATAAAGATGACTTGATACCGGCGGCGGGAAAGAGGAGAGCACGCGATGGCAGGGTCACGCTTGTCCTTGCGCGGTGGGCTGCGGGGAGCCGCCATGCCGCCGGCGGTCAGGCTCAGCCGGCAGGCGGACGCGCTGGCGTCGACCGGCGATGCGGCGGGGGCGGAACCTCTCTATGCACGGGCGTTGGAGGCCGATCCGACCCTGGCGGGGGCCCACAACAACCACGGCAACGCCCTGCGCGCTCTCGGCCGCCTGCAGGAGGCCGCCGCCGCCTACCGTGCCGCCGTCGCCCATGGCCTGCATGAGGGGATGGCGCACTACAACCTCGGCTCCGTCCTGCGGCAGGCGGAGCGGCATGGTGAGGCCGACGATGCGTTCCGCCAGTCCCTGGCGCTACGGCCGGACCATGCGGAGGCGTGGAACAACCGCGGCAACCTGCTGCGCGACCTCGGCCGCTTCGGCGAAGCGGCGATGGGCTACCGGCGGGCGCTGGCGCTGCGGCCGGACTGGGCCGACGCCCACGACAATCTCGGCGCCGTGCTCTACCTGCTGCACGAGCAGGGCGGGGCGGAGGAAGCGGCGGTGCTGGCCCGGCTGTGGCGGCGCGACCATCCCGCCAACCCGCTGGCCCGCCACATCGGCGCCGCCATCGCCGGGGAGGAGGCCGACGCGCGCGCGCCCGACGATTATGTGCGCCAGACCTTCGACCTGTTCGCCGAGGAGTTCGACCGCAAGCTGGCGGAGCTGGATTACCGCGCACCGTCGCTGCTCGCCGGCCTGCTGGCGGAGGAAGAGCGGCGCAGCGGCCTTGACGTGCTCGACGCCGGCTGCGGCACCGGGCTGTGCGCCGCCTCGCTCCGGCCCTATGCGCGCCGGCTGGTCGGCGTCGACCTGTCGGACGGAATGCTGGATCGCGCCCGCGCCCGTGGCCTGTATGACGAGCTGCAGGCTGCCGAACTGGTCGGCTTCCTCGCCGACCGGCCGGGCGCCTTCGACCTCGTCATCGCCGCCGATGTCTTCTGTTACTTCGGCGTCCTCGACGATGCGTTCGCCGCGGCCCGCGCGGCACTGCGGCCCGGTGGCCGGCTGGCCTTCACGGTGGAGGAATTGGAGCCGGCCGACGGACGGCCCCACCGCGTCGCCACCCACGGCCGCTACGCCCATGCCGAGGCCTATATCCAGACGGCGGTGGCGGGTGCGGGGCTCGCGCTCCGGCGCTGCTACCATGACCGGCTGCGCTACGAAAGCGGCGAACCGGTGATGGGGCTGGTGGTGCTGGCGGAACGGCCCGCCGCTTAACGGGGCCGCCGCGGCCGGCGGGGGGACGGCGGTTTCGGCGCCGGTGTCGGTTGGAGCGGAGCCGGCTGCGGCTGGGCCAGCGCATCGGCCTCTTCGCCGCGGCCCAGCGCCCGCAATGCCAGGGCCAGCGTGTCGCGCGGCGTGGGATGGGCCGGGTCGATGCGCACGGCATGGCGCAGCGGGGCCAGCGCCGCCGCGGCCCGGTTGGTGGCGGCAAGTGCAATGCCGAGGTTGAGCGCCGCCGACAGGAAATCCGGCACCAGCGCCAGCGCGTTGCGGAAGGCGATCACCGAATCCGCGCGTAGTCCGGCGGCGAACAGGGCGTTGCCCAGCAGGAAGGCGATGTCGGCATCGCGCGGGTCGAGCGCGGCGGCCCGGATCAGGTCGGTCAGGGCCGGCGTCACCTGCCCCGATTCCAGCCGCAGCCGCCCGCGCGCATGCAGCAGGTCGACCAACTTTTCCCGCGCCGGATCCAGCGCCGGTTCAATCCGCAAGGCACACTCCAGCATCTCGGCGGCGGCATCGACGGCCACTGCATCGCCGCGCCCGTAGCGGGCGAAGGCGCGGTCGGTCCAGGCCTCCGCGAAATCGGGGCGCAGGGCCAGTGCGCGGCGATAACCCATTTCAGCCTCATCCAGACGGTCCAGGCCGCGCAGCAGGTTGGCGCGGTTGGCGTGGATGTCCGCTGCCTCCGGCCGCAAGGCCAGCGCCTTGTCGATCAACGTCAGGCCGAATTCGCCACGGCCGATCTGGCCGGCCAGGACGCCGAGGTAATGCAGAGCGTCCGGCTGTTCCGGCTCGGCATCGAGGATGCGGGTGTACAGTTCCTGCGCCTCGCCGAAGCGGCCGGCAAGATGAAGGTCGAGCGCCAGCGTCAAGGCTTCGAGGATCGTGGCCATGGCTCAACGCTTTAGGACGGCCGGTGCCGTCGCCGCAAGCCCGCCCACGCGGAACCCCGGATTTTTCGACATGAATACGGCCGTAACGCGAAACCGTATTTCACCGAAAGGGTTAGATTCACCAACCCAAATAAGAGTAAAGAAAGCCTTTACGCGTTGCCGGGGTTACGGTAATTTAATGTTCAATTCTCACCGATTCGGATAAGCCGGTCATGAACGTGGCGGCAGCCACATCGACGGTCTCGCGGCCGTTCGCCTTCATGACGCCCCGCGGCAGCGATGCCGTAGAAACAGGGGCCGGTACCCGGACTCCGACCGCTGCCACGTCTGCCGACCCCCAGCCGGATGGCGGCGGCACCGATCCGCTGGTCAACCGCTTTCCGACCATCGCCTTCAGCTACGACACCGACGCCTCGCGGCTGGTGATGCTGTACCGCGACCCGGCCAACGGCAAGACGGTGTCGCAGATCCCGACCGAAGCGGCGCTGAAGCAGTACAAGGAAGCCCAGCAGAAGGAAAAGGACGCGGAGCGCGCGTCGCTGCTGAAGCTGACGGTCGGGGCGGAAGGACAGGGGCGCGGGCAGCCAAGCGGGCAAGCGAACAGCCAGTCTGCGGCTTATGGTCGCGGCGGTTCCGGCGCTTCGCCGGCCGCCGGCACCGGAACCTCTGCCGGTTCGGGGACTTCAACCACCGCCGTTTCCGCCTCCTCCGCGGGTCCTGTCGCGCTTGCGGCTTCCGCCGCGTCGTCGTCCGTGGCACAATCATCCTCGACCAGCACAGCTTCCGTCGGCGGGTCTGCCGCGCGGGTGAATGTGGTGATCTGAGGATGCTCCCTTCGCAGGGCGCTATTTCCGGGGGGCTAGGATGGGCATGGACGTCACGTCATCGACCGCCGGCGCGGCAATTGCTCTGAAGCAGGCGCAGAACCAGATGAATTTCGGTGTGAAGGCGCTGAGCCAGAACGCCGATCAGCAGCAGGCGACCGTCGCCGCGCTGGTCCAGCCGGAGGGTGGCTCCGGCGGCGGCAACGTCACGCCGACACGCGGGCAGAATCTGAACATCACCGTCTGACGTCGTCCGCAAGCACTTCCGACTGCTCAGACTTTCGAGTCGAGCAGAGACATCAGCATTTCGTCCTGTGTGCGGACGACCGCGATGTTGGCGCCATAGGCGCGGCTGGCGGCCATCTGGTTGACGCGTTCGGTCGCTAGATCGACGTTGGGTGCCGCCACCATTCCGGCGCCGTTCGCCGCACTGTCGTCCGGCGCATATTCCTGCAGATAGGCCGGGGTGATCGGCGTGTAGGTGGCGCGCGTTCCGGGGTTGGCATCGGTCTGTGCGACCGCCAGCGGCTGGTAGGGCGCGCGCTTGCCCTCCGCGGTGCCGTCGTTTGTGGGAACGGCCCCGGTGGAGCGGACATTGGCGACATTGGAGGCCGAGGCGTCGAGCCGCCGCGTCTGGGCGGTCAAGCCGCTGAGCGCGATTCCGATGCTGGCGGCCATGGCGGTCCATCCTTCGTCCGCTGCGAATGGGCGCAGTCTACCACATCGGTTTTCCGAGGCCAGCCGGGCAATTGCCGCGCGGTTGCGCCATGCGATCGTCGGGAGAGGCAATCGTCCGGCCAGTGCAATCGCCCGGCACAATCGCCGCTGTATCTTTCGGGGTGCTTGCGCCATTATCGGACAAACGGCCGCCGCTCCCTTCCCGTATTGCCGGGTCTCCCGGTGCTTCCGGTCCCGATGGAGCCGGCCCGCAAATCCGGTCCCCGCATCCTGGGGCCAGACAGTCGCGAGACGGGAGCCGCCGCCTGAATGCCGAACTCAGCCTATGTTCTGACCGTCGCCGGCCTGACCGACGTCGGGCGCACCCGTTCCCGCAACGAGGATAGTTTTCAGGCCAGCAGCGGCGGTGAATTCGCGGTCGTCTGCGACGGAATGGGCGGCCATGCCGGCGGTGACATCGCCAGCCGCAAGGCGGTCGAGGTCATCTGCGGCCTTCTGCAGGATCATGCACCGGTCGAGCCGATCACGCTGGTGGACGGGATCGCGGCGGCGGATCGCGACGATGCCGACCGCACCCAGACCGACCCGGCGGCGGCCGAGCCGGCGGTCCGCCGGGCCCTGTCGGTCGCGCGGTCGGCGGTGCAGCAGGCCAACCGGTCGATCTTCGACCTGAACACGGCCCGCGGATTCGCGCAGGGGCGCGGCATGGGCACCACCGTGGCCGGCGTCTGGCGGGTTCCCGGCACGGCGCAGATGGTCGTCTTCCACGCCGGGGACAGCCGGGTCTACCGCCTGCGCGACGGCGAACTGCGCACCCTGACCCGCGACCACAGCCTCTACCAGATCTGGCTCGACAATGGCGGGCGGGGGACCGCGCCGCAGCGGAACATCATCGTCCGGGCGCTCGGCACCGCAGAGGATGTGGAGCCGGAGGTCGGCGTGCATTCGCTGATGCCCGAAGATGTCGTCATGCTCTGTTCCGACGGGCTGAACGGCATGCTGCCGGACGGGCTCATCTCCCGCATCCTGCGGGAGGAGCAGGACCCGGCCCGCGCCGCCGCTACCCTGGTCGAGGCGGCCAACGCCGCCGGCGGGCAGGACAACGTCACCGTCGTGGTCGGGCG
>NZ_CAMLJP010000026.1 GCF_946480385.1 uncultured Azospirillum sp. | reverse complement strand
GACCCATAAAGCCCTGTGATTACAAGAAAGTTGCACTTCAGAATAGAACCTACCGCGCCTACAGACGAAAAACACATAACTATCCTTATGGAAATTTAGCGGACGTCTTCTGCACTGTCGGCCCGCTGCCCACCGGCACCGTGGTCAGCACCTTCTCGGCCGTGCGCCGCAGGTCTCCCAATCGCGGTCACGATAACCGTTGCACTGAGCCAGATGCTCCTACACCACGTCAGGGGGTACCACCGACCCGTGCGGCAGTCAGAAGGCGATGCCCACCCCCTATTCCAGGACGATCCGAACTCCGCTCTCGCCCACCTTCGGCGCCATGCATCGATCCGCCGGGAACATTGCTTTTACATCGGGCAGGTCGTAGGTCAACCAGACCATGTAGTCATGCTCCGCCGGGGGGCGTGCCTCCAGCAGCATTTCCAGAGTTTCCTTGTGCGGGTTGGGAAACTTCACCCTGTCGCCTGACACGACATAATGGTCTGCCGTCACCTTTCGGAAAAAATCCACCGTGACGTTGTTGCGGCTGCCATGGTGCGGCAGCTTCAGGAGATTGACATGCACGCTGTCCTTTCCGTCGAACAGGCCCGCACCCTTCATGCCTTCCAGGACGTCGTCGCCGCGCGCGTCGCCGGTCAGCAGCATGCTCCAGTCGTCCTTGCGGGCAAGCAGCACGATGCTCGACAGGTTGTAGGGTGACTTGTCGGAATAGGCGGCGGTGGCCGCCTCGTTCTCGGCGCCGGGGGTTCCCTTCGCCTTGCGCTTCTCCAGATCCGTGCGCCATTTGTCCCGAAGCGTCTGCAGCCGTTCGTGCGAGGGCGCCAGGACCAGGATGTCGACACCGCCAATCTCCATCTCCGCACCGGCCAGGATGGGTGCGACTGGCCCGCCCATTCCATCCCCGTTATTGACGGGGATTCCCAGCACCTGCGCGGCGGCGCGAAGCCGCTCTCCCTGCCTGAAACTCGCCAGGACACGCTCACGGGCAGACTCGTGGTCGGGAGCCGCTCCGGCGCCGAGCGAGGCGAGCACGCTGGCCGGCCCGCCGGACGGCGGGGCAAGCCCGACCAATTCGTCGATGGCGTTGTGCCAGAGGCGGTCGATGCGGTACTTCTGCTGCCTCTTGGCATGGTCGCTTTCCATCGCGTCCATAAGGTCGAGGATACCGGCGATGTGATCATCGTCGATGTGCGACACCACCACCAGCGGCAGACGGATCGGCGCGCCGGGCTTGGGCCTGCCCAACCTCGGTTTCAGAACCTCGGCCCAGGTGTCGGCCGGCCCGCCGTCGATCAGCACTGTGGCGTCGGGGTCGGCGCCCTCGCCGGACAACAGAAGCAGACAGTCCCCATGCCTGGCCTGCAGGGCTTCCAAAGCGAACATCGTGTGCGTCCTTTATCCGGTTCCGGTCAGGGTTGGGTGAACAGGTCCTTGGCCGTCTGGCGCTGGCGGTCGAGCTTGCGGTCGATGTGCTTGGGCGGCTCAATGGTCGGGTGGTGTATCTCCTCGGCAGTCTGTGCCGGCGTCAACCACGGCAGGAAGTACACCGCCGCCGGCACCTCGTGACGGAAGCGCTCCAGATCGTCCTCGCCATGGAAGAGGAGCATCAACATCCATGCCTCGCCGAGGAGTTCGGTCACCTTGGCAAGCCCGCGCGCCATCGTCGTCGCCGTCAGCTCGTCCATGTTCTGAAGCGGATCGTCGAAGACGAGCAGGTGCAGCGGATTGCCGATCCGGGGCGCGCACAGCAGGAAGAGCGCGACCGTGAACAGGTTCAGCTCCGCCGTGTTCAGGCGCAGATCGGCGCGCGATGCCCCGCCGTGGTGCATGCCCAGGCACTCCCGGCCATTGTCGTCGACGAGGCGGGTCAGCTCGAAGTCGGCGTAGGCCCAGCGGGCGGGCGTGAACAGGGCAATCAGTTCGTTCAGCGCGTCGATCAGGCCCGGATCGGTGGGCTTCGCCCCCGGCGCCGGGAAGAAGCGATCCAGCAGCGACCGGCTCATCGCGTCCTCCGCGCGGCGCAGGGCGACCAGTGCCTCCCGCAATCGCCGGATGGCGGCCAGTCGCGCCGCCGAACGCGGCACCGCACCGTCGCGCGACATGACGGACACCAGGGCGTCGCGCAATTTCACGACACGCTCATGCAGTAGGTCTGCCCACTCATCGTCTCCAACCAGGACGTCGCCGATGCGCAAAGGCTTGTCCTGCCGGATCGCTTCCTGGATGGTCCGGCCGAGGCTTCTTGATGGGCTTTCCTGAGTTTGGAGCAGCCAGGGGGTCATCGCGTCGAAGCTATCCACCTGCGCTGCCGAAAGGGTCGGGCGGGTCGCCGGAGGCACCGACTCAAACCCATTGGCCGACCGCCTGCGCCGGGTGGAACCCTGCAACCGCTCCTCCTCCTCCGCCGACCATCGGGTGAGCTGCTCGTTCAGCTCGCCCACGACCTCCGCCGGCAAGCCCAGAATGCGGAAGAGTCCGCGCCTGGCCCCCTTGCCGCGCTTCCATTTCGCCTTGTCCGCTCCGTGCAGGCTGCGGAGGATTGCCAGTTGGCGGCGGGCGAGGTCGGCCAGCACTGCCGACTCCAGCCAGTCGTTGAGTGCCTGGACCCCGTCGGTTGGCGGGGCTTCGCCGCGCGGCTGCCACTGTCGCAGCGATTCCTGCGACAGTGCGTCCGACACGGTTCCCAATTGCGTCACCAAGTCCGAAGCGCGGTTCGACAGCCGGTCGAGCGCGTCATCCAAGACATTCAGATGCTTTTCGACCTCCGTCAGGGGCAATGCGGCACCGCCGACCAGATCCAGGATGGCGCCGACCTCGGGAACGAGCGGCAGAAGGACGCGGAGCGAGTTCGTCGGCATCGGCAGCAGGTCGCGCGCCACCTCCTCCGTCAGGCGAATCTCGGTGGCGTCCACCCAGGCGGTGCGGTTCAGCAGTGCGTCGGTCGCCGGTACGCCATCCGTCGCGGAAAAGTCGCTCCACTCTGTGTCGGGGAAGTCCGCCAGCGCCTTCGTCACCGCGTCCTTGGCCCGCCGGTGTTCGTCACGGACCCCCATCTCGTCGGGAAAGAAGGCTTCCAGCAGGCACAGGGCACGATCCGTGTCGCTGCTGCCGGCCAGCCGGTCCATCGCCCTCTGATCCAGGCGGAAGGAGGCGGCGTTGGCCGGTGCGCCGGGTACCGGTTCGGGCGCCTTTCCCGACCGGGTCGAATAGGTCCAGTTCCAGGGTTCCCGGAAACTGATGATCGCGGGCGCTGTGGCGGATCCGCCGGGCGGGTGGTATTCGACGATGTCGGCGATGGATTCGCCGGCCAGCCGATCCGCCCGGCCGGTCATCGCGAACTCGATGGCTTCGACGAGTGACGACTTTCCCGAACCGTTGCGACCGTGCACGAGATGCACCCGTGCCTTGTCGTCCAGCACCAGTTCCCGCCGGCCCGGCAAACGCCAGTTCTCCAGCGAGAAGCCGGTGAAGCGGAGCGGGTCACCGGGCCGCAAGGCGGGCCGTCCCGCCCCGTCGAACCATGCGCGCGTCGCGGTCAGCAGCCAGCAGAAGGCCCGGCGCAGCCGGCGCCCGTCATCGGCCGAGGTGGCTTCGCCGAACTCCAGCAGATTGACGCCGATGCCGTGCAGCAGGGCGACGCTCCGCGCGATATCCCCCAGGACTCCGCCGAGCGCCGCGCGCATCGGGTCGTCATCCGGTGGGATCACCAGGACCAACTCGACAGTCAGCGGCAGCGGCCGTTCGGAGCGTGTCTTTGCCTGAACCTCCCTGCCCTCCGGGCGCCACTGGGTCAATGTCAGGTGGCGCAGATAGGCCGCCTGTTCGACCAGCCGACAGACCGTGTCCGGTTTCGATTTCGCATCCCGCTCCACCACATGGACCAGCCCGACCGTGCCGAGCCGGGGGTCGAGGACCAGCAGATGCGGGGCCACGTCGAAATGCCCGGCGCCGACCAGCGTCTTCTCGCGCAGCGACGCAGGCTTGTCCGCCGCCAGCAACGCGGCGGCATCGGGCATCGGTGCGACGGCGAACCGGGTTTCCAACTCGGCCTGGAGACGCGACAGCAGGCGATCGGTCAAGTTTCGCTTGGTCATGCGGCGTCCTCGAAGAAATGGCCGATCGGCTCACCATCGTTCCCGGTGGGAGGTTCCGTGGCGTCCAGCGGCAGCGAGGCCCAGCGCCACAGGTCGCCGGCGGACGGCGTGCGCTGGTCCGCCGCCGTCCAGGGCAGTTCCTGCATCAGCAGGTTCCAGAACACGCGGTGCCGGTACAGTCCTTCCACCGGCACCGGCCGGGCGGCCCGACCGAAGCCTTCGAACCCGATGGTCAGGCACAGCGGGGCCGGCTTGTCCTCGCCGGGCGACAGGGCCACCGAAGGCAGCACGCAGGCCGTGGGTTCCAGTCGGGGCGACGGGTTCGACCATGGCTCGGGATCGCTCCATGCCAGGGGGGTCTTGGCGAAGGCCGCCGCCATGCGCCGCAGCGCCACCTCCACCACCACGCCCCAGGCGGTCCAGCCGTAATTCTCCCCGGCCGGGTAGTACCAGGGTTTGCTGCGCAGATCGCCCAGACCCGGGTCTGGCCCGCCCCGCCGCAGGACCAGATCGGCGAGTGCCAGTTCGCGCAGCAGGTGGGGATGGAAATGCTCGGTCCAGGCCGTCACGCGCTCACAGCAGCGATGGCGCCGGAGGTTTTCCGAACCGTCGTCGTCAGCGCCGCCGAACCAGCCCCGCGCCGCATCGCATTCACGCTCGCGGATGCGTTCGAAGTTGCGCAGCACCGCCTCCACCTCCGACTGCCGGGGTGGCCTGTTCAGGACCAGCGTGGCGATCCCGCGGAGATCGGCGTGCAGAGCCTGCGTCTGCCGTTTGCGGTATACGCGGTGAAAAACCCAGGCCAGCAGTTCGTCCAGCTGCGGGAAGCCGCGCTTGTCGTGGGTGCGCAGGAGGAATTCGATGTAATTCGGGTGGCGGGTCAGCGCCGGGTTGGACACGCCCACCGCCCGGCTGGCGGCGCGCAGCACCTCCAGCGCATGGAACTCGCCGCTTTCGCGCAGCCCGAAGAAGAAGGCCGGTGCGGCGGTGCGCGGGTCCACGCCCGCCTCTGCCGGGGTGGGCACCGCCGCCGATGCGGCAAAGCGCCGGCTGCGCTCGGCCATCTCCTCGTAGACCGTGCGCAGGGTATCGTGCAGCACGGGATCGGCCGTCGAATAGCCGCAGAACACGATGGTGCGCGTGCGCAGCAGCGTGTGCAGCAGGTCGCGCGACCAGGAATCCTCGCGCCAGTTCTGCACCTCGCGGAAGGTGAAGACCAGGGAGGGCAGCACCGCGCGCAACTTTTCCGATCCGGCGTCGCGCGCACGGCGGTAGGTATCCGCGCAGCCGTGAATCTTGACGATGGTCGCCGTCTGTTGCCCTCCACGCCCGGATCGTCGCGTGCGGATCCGGTTGCGCCCGTAGTAGAACTGGGCGGCATTGGTGATGCGCGCATAGTCGGGATGGCGGGTCGGCGGCAGGTCGTCCTGGTCCGGGTGGTCTTCGTCGCGCGGGAGGAAGCCGGACAGGCGATAGGCCCCCTCGACCAGCAGGTCGAAGTTGGTCGTCACCAGCGTCGGGCACAGCCCCTCCCGGGCCAGCCGGGCCAGCGCGTGGTGGCGGCGCAGCAGCCGGTTGCGGAAGCTTGCCGCCACCTCCGCCGCCATCGGCAGATCGGGGGCGCCGGCCATGATCTCCTCGTCCAGGAAGCCCTGGGTGTCGAGGAACAGCGCCTTGCCGCGCTCGGCCGGTTCCAGCCCGTGCAGCCCTTCGAGCCGGATTTCGGGAAGTTCGACCTCCTCGGACGGGTTGAGGGCCTTGAGGCAGCGGTTCTCGGCCTTGCTGATGGCCTCGATGATCCGCCGGCTGGCGTTGGGCGTCACGCCCTCCCCCGTCAGAAAGCCGGCGATCTCGCCGAAGGCGCTGCACGTCCAGTCGTTGATCAGGTAGTAGTTGGTCCCCTGGGTCAGCGCGTGCAGCACCTCGGTGTAGCGCTCCTGCCTGAACCAGTCCGTGTGCTTGTCGGCCTTCTTGTCCTTCAGCCCGAAGGTGCGGACAAGGCCGTTGTACAACTCCTCCATCCCTTCGCGGACGCGGTCGGCATCGCGCAGCAGGACGCCTGGCTTGGTCAGCACCTCGTGCATGCCGAGGAAGCGCGCCAGCAGCCGGCTGACCATCCGCCAGCCGCTGTTGCCCTCGCTGTCCAGCGAGAACCCCGCCCCGACGAGAAACACCACGTCACCAGCCAGCAGCCGGTCGGACAGGTCCTCCAGCCGATCGAAACCGTCCGCGCTCATGACGACGGCAGCGCCCCGCCGCCAAGCAGGAGATCCGGAAGCGCTTCGGTCAGCTTCGCGATGGCATCGGCCTGCGTCTCGTGCATCCATGCAACCCACAAGGGATTGGGTTCGGCACCCGGATACTTCTGGCGCAGATCTTGAACCATTTCCACGAGGTGCTCTGGCCTGTATATGGGGGGGGCGCTTAACGCGAGCGTGCGACCGAGCGCATATAGTGTCGGTTTCAGGAGGAACTGGGATGGAAGGCGGTGTTCGAGGACCAAAAGAAAAACGAACTCCAGAATGTCGACATCGATTTTGGCCATACGATATTTTGGTACGAATAGAAGAGTATTATTACTAATTAAATCATAAGAGACGATTTCGGGGTAACGTGCCCAAGTTACCAAGCATGATTCTGGGAGCCTTTCTGGAAAATTAGGCTCGCGGGATAACATAAAAACATGTCCTAGTCCACTTAGCATTTTTCTTATCATGCCTATATCAATTCTACTGTAGATAATATTGCGTATATAATCATTCAGCACCAAAATACGATTGACCCTAAAAGAGAAACTTCCCTTATTGTGGTAAAAGTTAGCGATTTTAAGATCGCTGAAAACCATTAACTCCGCCATGGTATCTGAAATATTGGATGAAAGAGAATATTGGTTGTATTTATTAGAAATAATCCTAGAGTGAATCCTTACTTTCTTTCCAATGAAAGAAACTGTGAACGCGCGTACATAGTGCACCATATCTTCTACGATCGCATGCACATCTGTTTCAATTATTAACTCAAATACCATATCCGGCTGTTCAAATACGCATGGCATAGAATACATCTCTGGAAAATAATTGAATTTCCTGCACAATTGCGGGAAATTTACCTCAAAGTTGATCCACTTTTCTTTCGTTTTGTTTTGGGATTCAGGAAGAAAAACTGAACCGATCTCTATTCTTGAATAAATTTTACCGACAAAATCTTCTGCCATAAGCAGAAGTCCATCGACATATTCCTCTGCCCACGCAGTAACAATCACCGCATCAATGTGCAGCTTCCGAACGCCGCGTTCCTGCCGGATCTGCTCCAGCCGCGGCTTCAATTCATTTTCCCAGGTCTCCTTCGGCCCTCCGTCGATAATGACCAGGCGAGGGTCCGCAACAGTTCCCAGGTGCACGAGGAGGCACTGCCCGTCACCGGCAGGCAGGGCTTCGATGCGGAAGATCGGATCAGACGGATTGGAGGGCGCGGAGGACATCGACGAGACCATGGCCTTGGAAGTAGCGTTCACGACCGAGGTCGGTCGCGGTGGTGCAGAGGATCTGCTTGATGCGGCGGGGTTCGCCGATCAGTTCGTTGTTGCGCGCCATCAGAAGCGCAGCGGCGCCGCTGACATGAGGGGCGGCCATGCTGGTGCCGTCCATGCGGGCATAGCCGTCATCGGGCACCGGCGCGTCGATCTTTTCGCCCGGCGCGACGAGGTCGGGCTTGACCCGGCCGTCACCGGTCGGCCCGCGCGACGAGAAATAGCTGACCCCGTAGGAATGAGGCTCGTACCGGTGGGTGGAGCCGACGGTGATGACCGAATCGGCATTGCCCGGATCGGTGATGCTGATCGCGCAATAGCCTTCATAGCTGGCATCCTCGCGCACCGTGCGGAAGCGGTTGTAGCCGTTGTTGCCGGCGGCGGCCACCACCACGACGCCTGCGGCCACCAGCCGCTCCGCCTCGTCGCACACCGGCGTGCGCCCGCAGGCGAAGTTGGCGACGTCGTGCTTCAGCGACAGGCTGATGTTGGCTCCGTGCACCACCATGTAGTCGCGGTGCGAATTGAGGTGCCGCAGGAACTGCAGCGCCGACATGACGGTGAATTCGTCGCTGCTGCCATCTGCGCGGCAGACGCGCAGGTCGATCAGGCGAATGTCCGGGCAGATACCGCGCACCGCGGTCTCCGTTCCGCCTCCCGCCGGCTTCTTCCAATTGGCGCCCAGGACGCCCGCAACATGGGTGCCGTGCGGGTTGTGTGGAGGCCGATAGCTCTCGTCGTGGGGCATGGACAGGATCGGCCGCAGCACCTCCCAATCGATGTCGCGTCCCTGGCGCATGCGCCGTTGCAATTCGCTCAAATCGGCCTTGCGGGTGCGCAGCAGCGTTGCGGAGGCGCTGTCCAGGCCCAACTCGGCGATGAGATCGTCCACCTTGCCGGTACGGGCTGCCGCCGACAGCAGGTCACGGATCCGGGTGAAGTCGTAGGTCTCCATGACGCGGGATGCATCGAGCATCGCCACCTTGCGCTCATCGGCGTCCCCAATCGCGGCGATGCGCTTCTCCTCGACCTCCGAGTTTTGTCGGAAGGCCGGGTGCAGCGCGTCGATGCCGGAATCGACGATCGCCCAGGTGATGTCGGCACAGCGGATTTCGAACAGCAGACGTGCGGCGTCCGCCTTGATCGTCAGGGCGGAACGGTGCACGGCCATGGCCGCCGGACGGTCGAGGTTTACCGAATAGACCTGCCGGTCGCCTTCTTTAGGCTGTCGAGGAAGCTGATTGCGGAACACCCGCTCCCACCCCATGGCGATGGCTTGGCTCAGCGCATCGAGGAAGGCGCCATCCGCGCTCGCGTTTCCGTCGCGCCGCGCCTTGTAGGCCTCGCGGAGCGGATCGTCCATCCCGTCCGTTGAGCGAGCATAGGCGAGCAGTCCCACGACCCGGACCAGCGTCAGCACCTCCGGCCTGTAGTGCTTCAGCCGCCGCCCTTCGTTCAGCGCTTCAAGATCCTCGCGCAATTTCTCCGTGTTCGGCACAGCCATTTTGCCGACGATCGGCTTGTGATCGGGCTCCGTGACGGCGTCGGCCCACCAGGAGGTGCGCGGCAGAACACAACTGACCACCTGCTCGAAGGTCAGGCGGGCTGCCACCGAAGACTGATTGTAGGTCAGGTCAGCATTCGCTGCCCCTTTGCTTTTCAGCGACTTGCGGAGTCCATTGGCCAAGGCGCCGGGGCGGACCTGGAACAATGGCTCCAGCAGCAGACTTTGGGCCTCGTCGGGCTTCTCCGCGAAGGCGATCCACACGTCTGGCCGCACCGGGTCATCCTGAAGAAAGCGGCGGGAGGCGTTCCAGCCGTAAATCACGTCCTCAATGAACAAACGCTCGAGCTTCATGCCTCGCCTTTTACGCGAAATTGGGCGTTTGTGCAAATATTGATCAATTTCAGCGCAATCATTCAATAGATTTTATTGCGAAAGATCCCAGGAAACAATGTGATGCAAGATGACATACTTGGGTATGTGTCTCATTCAACGGTTTTCTGCCCATTGGTACGTCTCCATCCCCTGTGGTTAACCTCGACCTCCAATGCCGTCGTGGCGTGAATGGCGGGTCTGATCGGGATTTCGGCACCGCCTGTCAGAAAGGTCTCCAAACCTGCACCGCGCGATTCCCGGTCCATGGCTTTTCAGAAGCGCTCTCACACATATGCGTGATTATTATTATGCATCAGTAGCGAACGTTTAAATATTTTCATATTTATCTGCAATATAAGTGTATCTCGTAAATAAACTTCCATTGCGAACTCTCGGAGCCAGTGCGAGTATGAAAGTTGTTTGGCAACATCTGTAAGTATGTTGGAGGCTGTATGGCACATCCGGCAAGCTATTGGGTGGCATTGATCCTCATCGGTGGATTGGCCGGTGGGATTGGCCAAGTTGCCCGCATGATCGTCGGTTTGAAGAAGATGAATGAGGACGCCGCGGCGAAGAATATACCGCCGAGCGATCTAATCGAACCATCGCGAATGTTCATGAGCCTCATCATCGGCTTCACCGCCGGGGCTCTGGCGGCGGTGACACTTGCCGATGAGTCCGGGAACGTGACGGCGCAACAGTTCTTCGGTTTTGCTGGAGCCGGCTACTCCGGCACGGACTTCATCGAAGGCTTGATGAGCCGTCTCATTCCGCAAGCCGGTGCGCCCGCCGTCGCCAACACGAACATCGGAGCGGCCGCCCCCGTGGCAGCCCGGTTCGACAGCGCCACCGAAGATTACCTGGGGTGACAGAATGGCAATCATCACCGCCGATAGCCCCCTTATCGGGAGCGTACGCAGCACCGCGCGCCTGAACATCCGCCGCGGTGCGCCGAGCACCACCGCACCGGTCGCCGCCAAAGTCGACGTCGGAACCCTGTTGTCCGTCCACGGCATCGTCGTAGGCGAAATGGTCAGCGGAAACCCGCGATGGTACGTCGGCCAGGACGGCACTTACTTCTGGTCGGGAGCATGCAGCGACCTCCAGGCCGGACCGCCCCCTTCCCCATCCACCGCTCCGGGCTCGACCGCCGGCCCCTCCAGCGTTCACCGCCGACCGGACGGGACTATACGGCCCCTGAGCGATGCGGAGATCAAGACGGTATTCGGCAGCTTCTCCTATTCGGAAAGAGGCAAGGGACGCATCAATCCGGATCCGGCATGGGTCGATCAGAACATCACGACAATGGACAGCCCGATCCTGTCCGAAGAGGGATTTCCGAAGATAGAGGTCCATCTAAAGGCGGTAAAGCCGTTCGAACGGGTGTTTGCCGCCATCGCATTGGCTGGGCTGGCCAATGTGATCCGAAGCTGTGCCGGCACCTATGTACCGCGTCATAAGGGTTGGGACCCTGCTCGGACGCTCAGTTCGCATAGCTGGGGCATCGCCATCGACCTGAATACCGAATGGAACGGCTATGGAGCGGTTCCGGCGCCGGCGGGAACGCCCGGTTCGGTTCGCGAACTGGTGAGCATCTTTGAAGCGGAGGGATTTGCATGGGGTGGCTATTTCCAGCCCCAATCCATCTGCGACGGAATGCACTTCGAACTGGCCCGATTCGACCTCGGTCCGATCCCGACGTCCTGACGCGCAACGTCGGCGACCATAAATACCGACCGCCCGGTTCCACCCATCGCGCCAAAGACCCACAGCCTCGCCCGGTTCGTGCGAACCGGGCGAGGTTTTCCATGTTGCGGTTTCTGAACGCGCAATGCAGAACCGCTTCCGGCATGTCGATTACGGAAAGGTGCTTATGCTGTTCCCGGACGAGGGCACCGGGGGAGTTCCTGGAGGACGAACAACTGCTTCCCACTCTGAACCACCCGAACCTCAAGGCTGATCTCCAGTCCGCTCGTGAAATGGGGCCATATTGAGATCAACTCCATGCGACGTCGCATGGTGCCACCTGCCCTTGAGATTGGGACGAACCGCGTTACGGCGGCATACGCTCAGAAAACAGACGCGCACACAACCCGCTCCCCGGCTATCTCGCCAATCGGTTTCAGCGCGGCTCGCCGAACGCCGGCGTCGCCGGCGACACCCGGACCGGCAGTTTCCTTAGCCGGCCAGCCTGTCAGTCCCGTCGCGCGGTGTCGATGGTGATGCCGCCGCCGACGGCCCGTGAAACGCAGGTACACATGCGGTGGCTCTCCGCCTTCTGATCCTCGCTGAAGAACACGTCGCGGTGATCGATCTCGCCATCCACGGCAAGGACATCGACGGCGCACAGGCCGCATTCACCGCGGCGACAATCGGACAGCAGTTCCACCCCCGCCGCCTCAAGCACGTCGAGCATTGAGCGGTTCTCCGGCACCGTGACGGTCTTGCCCAGGCGGGGGATATGGACGGTAAAGGTTTCCGGGGCAAAGCGTCCGCTGTTGCCGAAGGATTCGAAGCGCAACCGCTCCATCGGCCGCCCCCGTTCCCGCCATTGGCGGCGCACCGCCTCCATCAGGCCGATGGGACCGCACAGATACAGCTCTCCGTCCGGCGCCAGCGCGTCGATGGCCGCGGCAAGATCCATCCGTTGCCCCTCCTCGTCGACGAAGGTCTCCAGACGGTCACCCAGGCGGTCGCGCAGATCGTCGGCGAAGGCCAGTTCAGACCGCCGCCGGCAAGCGTAGAGCAGACGCATCCGTGCACCCCGCTTCGCCAGGGCCAAGGCCATGCCATGGATCGGCGTGATGCCGATCCCACCGGCGATCAGGAGGTAATCGGGACGGTCCAGCGCCAGTTCGAACAGGTTCTGCGGTTCCGAAATCCGCAGCCGGGCGCCGGGCTCCAGCGTCCACATATAGGCCGATCCGCCGCGGCTTTCCGGCAGGCGCTTGACGGCGATCCGGTACAGGCCATCCCCCGCATCGCCGATCAGCGAATAGCAGCGGGTATCGGTTCGTCCGTCGATGGCGACCGTAACGCCGATGTGGCTGCCCGGCGCCGGTGTCCGGGCGGGGTTGCCGGGTTCGATTTCGAACAGACGGATGTCGGGCGCCAGATCGCGCACCGCGCGCAGCCGGGCATCCTGCCAATCGATGGCGAAGCGCATGGGGAAACCTCAGGCAAAGGATTGGGTCGGGGGTTGGGTCAGGTGCCGCGCAGCCGGATCAGGGAGGCCCCAGGCACCCGGTCGAGCTGGCGTTGGTTCTTGATAGCGTTCTCGAGGTTGCGGAGGGCCACGCGGGAGTGTTCTCGCGCCAGATGGTCGGCCCGGCTGCCCTCCCCTTTTTCGATGGCCTCCAGGATGGAGCGGTGATGTTCCTGCGCGATCACCAGGATCTCTCGCGATTCCGGCAACTCCGCCTGGACCCGGACGAACGCGCCGGGCGAAGCGAAGGGCAGCGACAGCACCCGCTCCAACGACCGTTTCAGCACCGCGCTGTCGGCGAGATGAAGCAATTGCGCATGGAACTGGTCGTTGAGGCGGATGTAGTCGGAAAAATCACCAATGGTCAGGGCTCGCCTGTGAACCAGCGCATCGAGGGCGTCGACGATGTCGCGGAGATCGGCGAGCGCATCGCGGTCCAGGCGGCGTTCGGCCGCCCGCTGGGCCGCCATCCCTTCCAGCACGCCACGCAGCTGGATGGAATCGGCGATGTCGGTTTCGTCGAAGGCGCGGACGACGAAGCCGCCGGTCGGCAGGCAATCGACCAGCCCCTCCTCCTCCAGCCGCACGAGTGCCACCCGGACCGGGGTGCGCGACACGCCCAGCCGGTCGACGATGCCCAGTTCGGACACGCGCTCTCCCGGACTGAGTTCGCCGTTCAGGATCAGCTCGCGAAGCTGCAGAAGCGTCCGGACGGTCTGAGAGTTGCGGCGCTGCTCTTCCATGCCGTGCGGCCTACTCCGCCGCGTGGCGGACCGGTGCCGCGACCGGCCGCTTCTGCTCCGCCTGCACCATGCGGTCGATCAGGCGCCGCGCCCACATCGCCCCGGCGTCGATGTTCAGATTGTAGAAGGCGCGATCGGGATGATCGTCGATGGCTTGCTGCTGGGCCTCCAGGATCACTTCGTCCTCGCCGAAGATGCGGGTGACGCCGTCCCGCAGTTCCGCCGTCAGCCTCTGCTCTCCCAGCTTGTAGTTGCGGCAGAAGGCCCAGAAATAATGGCAGGTCTTGTCGGTTTCCGGGGTGATGGTGTTCAGGACGAAGCCGTTTACCCCCTGCGACCGATCGCCGTCGGGGGCACCGGTTCCGGTCGGAGCGACACCGACATCGATGGCGATGGTACAGGGCGCCTCGAAGCGGATGATCTGCCACCGGTCGACATTGCCCGGCTTGCCCAGCTGTTTGGCCCAGAAAGGCGGGGCTTCGATGTCGCGCATCCAGCGCGTCACCGTGACGAAGTGGTCGTTGTGCGTCGTCTCGAACGGGGCCTCGGCGACGGCACGGTTGCCGATGCTGGAGGAATGCACAAAGGCCTCGTGGGTGAGGTCCATGAGATTGTCGAGCACCAAACGATAGTCGCACTTCACATGGATCAGCCGGCCGTCGCCGGCCCAGTCCGGATCGTGGTTCCAGTGCAGGTCCGGGATTTTGGCCGGATCGGCGAGTGCCGGATCACCCATCCACACCCAGGCGAAGCGGTGACGCTCCACCACCGGATAGCGCCGCACGCAGGCCGACGGGTTGATCGTCTCCTGCGACGGCATGCCGACGCAGCGGCCTTCCGGATTGAAGACAAGCCCATGATAGCCGCAGACGAGATTGTCACCCTCCAGCCGACCCTTGGACAGCGGCAGCAGCCTGTGCCAGCAGGCATCCTCCAGCGCGGTGATGCTGTCGTCCGACCGGCGGTAGAGGACCAGCTTCTTGCCGCAGATGGTGCGCGGCAGCAGCTCCCGCCGCAGTTCCACGTCATAGGCCGCGGCATACCACGCGTTCATCGGAAATGTCGGGATGGTGTCCCTGGCGGTTTCACTCAACGCTCCCTCCCTTGGGGCTGGCGGTCGTGAACTGATTCTTGCGCTTGGGATCGGCGGTCCCCCACCCGGGGCGCCGTCGGATTTCTGTATACATTCATGTTCGACCGGACTCAAGTCAAATTGATATCTTCCATTACAGTTTGTGCTACGATGCAGAGCCAGGGCGGCGGAAATATGGGCTGGACTGGCGACATACGCTCAGCGGGCGTGCCGGGCCGGTCAGCTTCCAGGCAGCGCCTCGGGGTGTTATTGTATACAGGAGAGCGGTCCGCAGCGGCTCGGACCGGGAGATCGGCCCGCAGCGCGGCGATTTTTGCAGGATGGCGATTCTGCAAAGCCGAACGGCCTGCTACTCTCCGCTTCGTTCGCCGGGCAATGCGCCCGCCATCCCCACAGTCGACACGGGTACACAGTCTATGGCCGAAGCCGTCCGGAAATCCTCCCGCAAGCGGGGCGAGGACAGCCACCACTCCAAAGAGGAAGCGGCGGCCGACGACAGGAGCGCCGTCGAACTTGGGATTCTGGAAGAATCCGTAGGCTTTCTGTTGAAGCGGGCGCAGATGGCGGTGTTCGCCGACTTCATCGAGACCTTTGCCGCGGTCGATCTCCGTCCGGCGCAATTCTCGGTGCTGGTCATCATCGGCCGCAACCCCGGCCTGAAACAGTCGCAGGTCAGCGCGGCGCTCAACATCAAGCGCACCAACTTCGTGCCGCTGCTCGATTCGCTGGAGGAGCGCGGTCTGGTCACGCGCAAGCTGGCGGTCGGCGACCGCCGGTCGCATGCTCTCCACCTGACCGCCAAGGGCTCCACGCTGCTGACCGAACTGCACCGGCTGTGGGCAGACCATGAGCGGCGCATCTGCGAGCAGATCGGGACGGAGGGGCGCGACCAGCTGCTGACCCTGCTCGGCCGGATGATCGACGCCGGAAACGCGACGGCCTCGCCCGACGATGCGGACGAGGCCGATGCTGCCCCTGCGAAGGCACGGGCCAAGGGACAGGGAAGACGCAAGAGCGGCTGAAGAACCGGCCTCAGCCGGGTCCCGGCGCCGGGGCGGCCTTCAGAGCCGTGGAGGGTTGCGGGGCACCGGCAATCTGCTTCAGCCACAGCGCCGCCGCCGCCAGGAAGCCGGGGAGGGCCAGCGCGGTGAGGATGCCGGAGAAGCTCAGCTGCCATCCGGCAAGCCCGGCGACCAGGAAGGAGCCGGCGATGCCGCCGAAACGGCCCAGTCCCATCATCCAGGCGATGCCGGTGCCGCGCGCCTGCGTCGGGTAATAAGCGGCGGCCAGGGCTCCCAGCGACGACTGTGCGGTGTTCATCAGCACGCCCGTGACCAGCACCGCGACCATCAGCATCCCGACCTGCCCGGCGACCTGCCCGATCAGGATGAAGGCCAGCCCGGTCAGCGCGAAGAAGACGGCGACGATGCGGTTGCCGTCGAAGCGGTCCATCAGGACGCCGGAAAACAGCGATCCGATGCCGCCCAGCGGGAACAGGGCGGCGACCAGCGCCGCGGTCGCCGGGGCCAGCCCGGCATCCCGGAACAGCACCGGCATCCAGTTGACCATCGCGTAGAAGATGGTCAGCCCCATGAAATAGGCGATCCACAGCATCAGCGTGCCGACGATGTAGCCGCGCGACAGCATCAGCCGGATGGCGCCGCGGCGGTCGCCTGTCGCCGCCGTGGTCATCTCGTTCACGATAAACCGGGTGGCGCTGCCCGCGGCGGTGGAGATCGGTGTCAGGAGCCGCCGGATCTGCTCCACCGGCTTGCCCCGGGCAACGGCAAAGCGTGCGGATTCCGGCAGCCACGGCACCAGGAACAGCGTCAGCAGCAGCGGCGCCGCCCCGCCGCCCAGCAGAACGCCGCGCCAGCCGAAGGCCGGGATGATCCAGGCCGCAAGAAAGCCGCCCAGCGCCGCACCCAGCGGAAAGCCGCAGAAGACGAGGTTCGTCGTCAGCGCCCGGCAGCGGGCCGGACAATATTCGCTGACCAGCGTCAGGGCGGTGGGCATGGCCGCCCCCAGCGCGATTCCGGTGACGAAGCGCCACGCGATCAGTGTGGTCAGGTCGCCGGCGAAAGCGGAGGCCAGACAGGCCGCCCCCATCACCAGCACCGCGCCGATCAGCACCGGCCGGCGGCCGACCCGGTCGCTCAACGGGCCGGCGGCGAGTGATCCCACCACCAGACCGAACAGGGCCGCACTTAGCACCGGGGCGAGGTCGGGGCGCTGCAATCCCCACTCCGTCAGCAGCGACGGCGCGATGTAGGCGATGGCCGCGGTGTCGTAGCCGTCCAGCAGGACAATGCACAGGCACAGGACGACGATGCCGACCTGCCGGCGGGAGAATGGATGCGCGTTCAAAAAGCCTTGGACGTCGATGCTGCGTTCCGGGGGCATGGTTGTCCTTTCCCTTCCATCGCGATCATCGGTTTCGCTTTTGCCGCCGCCGGGCTTGCCGCCGGGCAGCCCGCCGTCAGAGCGCGGTTTCGCTCCGGTACTGCTCGCGCAGCAGGTTCTTGCGCAGCTTGCCCGACGCGGTGCGCGGCAGTTCGTCGGCGATGACGATGCGCTTCGGCGTCTTGAAGCGGGCGAGGCTGCTGCGGCAATGGTCGATCACCTCCTGCTCGGTCACCGAACAGCCGGCGCGCGGCACGATGAAGGCGCAGCCGACCTCGCCCCATTGCGGATCGGCGATCCCGATCACGCAGGCTTCCGCCACCGTGTCCAGCTCCAGCAGCACCGCCTCAACCTCGGCCGGATAGACGTTCTCGCCGCCGGAGATGAACATGTCCTTCTTGCGGTCAACGATGTAGTAGAAGCCGTCGGGATCCCGGCGCGCGGTGTCGCCGGTGCGGAACCAGCCTTCCGCGCCCGGTTCCGCAACGGCGGGACGGTTCCAGTAGCCGGGCGAGACATTCGGGCCGCGCACCAGGATCTCGCCCACCTCGCCGTCGTCGACGTCGTCGCCGGCATCGTCGACCAGCCGCAGCCGGACCGAGGCCGGCGGCAGACCGGCAGATCCCGCCTTTGCCGCAATGCGGGGCAGGTCGCCCAGCGGCATGCCGAGCACGGTCCCGCCCTCGCTGCTGCCATAGCCGTCGGCCATCGGCACGCCGTCGTCGACGAAGCGGCGGACCAGCGCCGGAGGGTTGGGAGCACCGCCGGTGCCGAAGAAGACCAGCCGCGACAGTTTCGCCGGGTCATAACCCGGCTGCTGGCGCAGGGTCTGCGCCATCTGCGGCACGCACATGTAATGCGTCACCCCCAGCGCCGGATCGGACAGCCGCTCCAGCGTCAGCACCGGATCGAATCCGGGGGACAGCAACAGCGTGCCGCCCTGCAGAAGCGTGGTGCGGCAGATGGTGACGATGCCGATCACATGGAACAGCGGCATGTCGCACAGGAAGACGCTGCGGTGATCGACCCGGTTCAGCAGGGCGAAGTTGGTCGCGGTGAAGAAGGCGCTCTGTTCGGTGTGGATGGCGCCCTTCGGCTGACCCGAGGTGCCGGAGGTGTAGATGATGATCGACGGCGCACCGGCATCGCGCGGCGGCAGTCCTGCGACCAACTCGACCCCGTCCTGCCCGCTCTGCGCGGATGCAGTGTCCACCCGCAGCAGCCCCGGCACCGTTCCTCGCACGGTCTCCTCGACGCCCTGAGCGGTCGCCGCGAACTCACCGCCATGGATCAGCAGCGACGGCGTCGCATCGGATACCAACCCCGCCAATTCCGGCACCGTCAGCCGCCAGTTCAGCGGCACGAACACGGCGCCGGAGCGGACGCAGGCAAAGGCCATGATCAGCTGATCGATGCCGTTACGGCCCAGCCACGCAATACGCCGACCGCCGGCTCCTTGCCGCGGCTGCACCTCCAGCCGCCGGATCAGCCAGGCCGCGCAGCGATCGATCCGCCGATGCAGCGCCTCGTAAGTCAATCGCTCGCCGGTTGCGAGATCGACGCAGGCCAGGGCGCCCGGCTGCACCGCGGCCTGATAGGCCACAGGATCGGGCGCCTCCCACCGCAGGCCGGCGCCGATCCCGCCGTCCCCGGTTTCCCCGGATGCCCCGGGTTCGGTCTCTGACATTCCCACCCTCCCCTTTGCAGACCGCGCCGGCCCTGCCCCTTTTGATCCGGCGTTCTGTTGCCGGCGCGGCCGATCATTGAATCGTCGGATTTCAGCCGCGCTTGTAGGCGCCAAGCCCCGGACGATAGGTCTTGTCGTCGATGAACTGCTTGATGCCCTGCTTGCGTCCCTCCGACTTGTCGAGGAAGTTCAGCGATTCCTGGCGGACCACCAGATAATCCTCCGCGGCGTCGAACGGCATTTCAACCACCCGCTTGAAGGCGTCCTTGGCGGCCTTCAGCGTCATCGGGTTCTTTTCCAGCAGATTGTCGGCGATCGCCCGCACCTTGGCGCGCAGTTCCGCCCGCGGGACGGAGAAGTTGACCAGCTTCATCTCCGCCGCCTTGCGGCCGTCGAAGGTCTCGCCGGTCAGGATGTAGTACATGGCCTCACGCTGGCTCATCAGGTCGGCAACGACCTTGGTGACGTTGCCGCCGGGAATGATGCCCCAGTTGATCTCCGACAGGCCGAACTGCGCCTCGTCGGCGGCAACCGCCAGATCGCAGGCGAACAGGGGGGAGAAGGCGCCGCCGAAGCACCAGCCGTTGACCATGGCGATCGACGGCTTTTCGAACCAGCGCAGGCGGCGCCACCAGCCGTAGGAATCGCGCTGGGCGCGGCGGGTCGCCATGTGGCCCTTGGCCTCCGTCTCGCGGAAATATTCCTTCAGGTCCATGCCGGCAGAGAAGGATTCGCCGGCACCGGTCAGCACCAGCACCTGACAGCGGTCGTCGACCTCCAGATCGTCCAGCACGCCATGCATGCGCGCGTTCAGCGCCGGGTTCATCGCGTTGCGCTTGTCCGGCCGATTCAGCGTGACCCAGGCGACGCCGTTGTCGAACTCGACGGACACCACGTCGTCGGTGTCCTGCTGGATGGCGGATTGCGGCTGCCTCGTCATGAAAGCTTTCCTTTTGATGGTCTTCATTCGGCGCCTGGGCGCCGGTTCAGGACATGTCAGATCGGGAAGTGACCCGGCTGGGTCTCGACCGTGATCCAGCGCAGTTCGGTGAAGGCGTCGATGCCGGCCTTGCCACCGAACCGGCCATAGCCGCTGGCCTTAACCCCGCCGAAGGGCATCTGCGCCTCGTCATGTACGGTCGGCCCATTCACATGGCAGATTCCGGAGCGGATGCGCCGGGCGACGCGCAGTCCGCGCGCCACATCGCGGGTGAAGACGGCGGCCGACAGGCCGTATTCGGTGTCGTTGGCAACGGCGACCGCCTGCTCCTCGTCCTCGACGCGGACGATGGTGACCACCGGGCCGAAGGACTCCTCGGCATAGATCCGCATCTCCGGCGTCACATGATCGAGGATCGCGGCCGGCAGCAGCGTGCCGTCGGGCGCGCCGTTGCGGTGGAGCACCGCCCCCTTGGCCACTGCGTCGTCGATCAGCGCCTGCACATGGTCGGCAGCCCCCTGGTCCACCACCGATCCCAGCGGCGTGCGCCCGTCGCGCGGATCGCCGGCGACCAGCGTCGCGGCCTTGGCGGTGAACTTCTTCAGGAAGGCGTCGGCCACCTTGGCGTCCAGCACGATCCGCTCGGTCGACATGCAGATCTGGCCCTGGTTGAAGAAGGCGCCGAAGGCGGCCGCCTTCACCGCCTCGTCCAGGTCGGCATCGTCCAGCACCAGCAAAGGCGCCTTGCCGCCCAGCTCCAGCAGCACCGGCTTCAGCTGTGCCGCCGCGCGCTGGGCGATCAGCCGGCCGACGCGGGTCGATCCGGTGAAGTTGATGCGGGTGACGGCGGGATGGTCGATCAGGGCATTGACCACCTCGGCCGCATCCTCCGGCGCATTGGTGACGACATTGACCACGCCGTCCGGCAAGCCGGCCTCCTGAAAGGCCTGGCCGATCAGCGCATGGGTGCGCGGACAAAGCTCCGACGCCTTCAGCACCACGGCATTGCCGCAGGCGATGGCGGTGGCGACGGCGCGCACGCCGAGGATGACCGGGGCGTTCCACGGCGCGATGCCCAGGACGACGCCGACCGGCTGGCGCACCGCCATCGCGAGGCAGCCGGGCTTGTCGGACGGGATCACCTCCCCTGCGATCTGGGTGGTCAGCGCAGCGGCCTCGCGGATCATCGAGGACGCCAGCATCACGTTGAAACGCGCCCATCCTTCGGTCGCACCGGTCTCCGCCGCCATCGCCGCGACGAAATCGTCGGCGCGGGCGGCCAGCGCATCGGCCGCCTTCAGCAAAAGCGCGCGGCGGGCGTTCGGACCGGAGTCCGACCAGCCTGCGAAAGCGGCCAGCGCCGCCTCCGCCGCCGCACCGGCATCGGCCGCAGATGCTGCGGCTGCGGTCGTTGCGAGCCCGCCGGTGATTGGGTTGCGGCGTTCGAACCGGCGCCCGCCGGCCGCGGGAACCGCGCGTCCGCCGATCAGCAGGTCGGTCGGCGCGGCAACAGACACATGTTCCATGGGAGTCTCCAATCCGCCCGGCCGCCTTCGGCAGCTTATGGACCTTCGGGCATATTGTTATGCTATATAACAGTTATGCGCAGGTCAACGCCTGAATCGCACCACCGGGATGGATCGATCGACCGGCTGGCGACGGGCCGGCGACGGGCCGGGTCAGTCGGCGGGCGGCAACAGCGCGATGCTGAAGGCGCCCCACTGGCGGCCGCGTACCAGGATTGGGGCGTTCAGGATGGTGATGAGCACCCGCTTGCCGCCGCCCATGTCACGGGGCATGGTGTGGATCGACGGACGCGGCGAACGGGCGGCCTTCAACCCGGCTCGGAAGCGGTAGAGCCGGCGCCCGCGGCAATGCGCGGCGTTCCACACCGGGTCCGGCCCCTGCGGCTGATTATATTTGCGGTTGTGGGTCGGCAGATAGCCGTTGCGGTCGGCGATTGTGGCGAAGGCGATGCGCGGGTCGAGGTCCAGCAGGGGTTCCTGCACCGGCGGCAGAACCCGGTCGGTGAAGGCGGTGAATCTGGTCAAAACCTGTTCGGGGTTGGTGCCCGGAATCGGCCGGTAGGTTTCGTCGAACAGATCGTCCATCGCGATTTCGCCGGACTCGATGGCCTGTTCGAACAGGGTGGAGACGCGGGCCGCCGCCTCCACCGTCGCGGCGAGGAAGGGACTGTCGTCGGTCGCGACCGGGCTGGTGCCGATATGGTCGATCAGCGTCTCGCTGAGTTCCAGCAGGTTTTCCAGCCGCCGGTTCGCCGCCGACAGATGGCTGGAGGAGCCGGCGACTGCCTGCTCCAGCTCGTCCAATTCCCGTTCAACCGCGGTACAGCCCGCCAGATTGGTCCGCACCCCCTCGGCGATGGCGTGGGTGGCGTCATGGACCGTGGCGACCGACTCCTCCATCCGCGCCACCACCCGCTCGATCAGCGCGGTGCCCTCGCGGGCCAGCGTGGCGCTGGCGGTGGCGGCGGCGCCGTCCTGGATCAGGCCCGACACCTGGGAGGTCAGCGCCTGCACCGTGTCGCCGATCTGCACGGTCGCCGTCTGGGTCTGGCGGGCCAGTTCCTTCACCTCCGTCGCCACGACGGCGAAACCGCGCCCGGCCTCGCCCGCCCGCACCGCTTCGATGGTCGCATTCAGCGCCAGCAGGTTGGTCTGCTTGGCGATGGCCTGGATCGCCCGCGACACCGACGCCACCTGCCCCAGCGAGTTGCTGACCAGCGCCAGTTGCCGTTCCATACGGGTGACGCCGTCGATCAGTTCGGCGATCTTGCGGACGGCATCGGTGACCGCGCTGCGCGAGCGGGCGATCTCGCCGGTCGCGGTCGCGGCGGCGGTGCTGGCCTGTTCGGCGGTGCGGTCGATGGCGGCGTTGGTGGAGGTCATCGCCGAAGCGGCGGTTCGCAAGGTGCGGAACTGCGCACCCTGCCGGTCCACCACCGCTGCCACCTCCTGAACATTGCCGGTGATGTCGGCCAGCTCCAAGCCGATGGCACCGACGCGACGATAGACCTCGCGCACCACAGTGGCGGCATCGCCACTGGTCGCGGTGACGCCCGCCGCCGGAGACGGCAGGCCCGTGGCTGACTCCATACGCATTCCTCCCAATTTTTGGATCTGTCCGGAATCGACGGCCATACGGCACGGACAAGCCGCCAAGTCACTGCATGCCGGCCCACCGACGCCGAGTGCCTGCTGGATTCCCGCCGTTGGATTCCCGCTGCCGGATCGGCACACAGATACTGTTTTGCAGTATGATTGTTATTTATTATATCTATTATATCCGGCCGTCAATTTCCAATCCGCACCGACCGTGAGCGATGGCGCAGGCGGACCATCACCGCCGGGCGAGATAGGCGCCTGCCAACTCGATGGTGGTTCTGACGAAATGCGGAGTCATGGCGCGCGCGGTCTCCGTCTCGTTCCGTGTCCGCACCCAGCCGAGATAGGTCAGGCTGCGCAGCAGAAGGAACAGGTCCAGATGCCGCCACTGCTCGTCGGGAAGCGGACGGACGGAGCGGTATCCGGCGGCCAGCGCGTCGCGGACAACGTCGAAACAGGGCTGGCCGATGTGGAAATAGAGGGCGGTCGCCAGTTCGAACATGTGCCAGCCATATCCAGCGTCGTCGAAGTCGATGAGCATGATCTGGTCATCGCCCCACAGCAGGTTCTCCGGCACGAAATCGGCATGGATCAGCCCGAACCGGTCAGCCGACTGGCCGAACTCCAGCAGGTCGCGTTCCAGATGGCTGCAGGCTCGGTCAATCAGCGCGCGGTGGGGCGCAAGCTCCGGCAGCGCGCGGAAGTCACCCCACAGTGGCCGGTCACCCAGGATTCCCTCTGCGGTCCAGGCATGGCGGACGAAGCCGGCCGGACGCTTCCACGCCGCTGCATGGTCGTGCAGCTGCGCAGCCAGCCGGCCGACCTGCCGGTACAGCGCCGCCACCTCGGCCGGCGATCCGGCGATCCCCGCCTCCACCGACCCGAGCGGCCGGCCGGCGAGCCAGGCCAGCATGTCCACCTGCAACGGCTCCGGCACCTCCGGGACGCGGACCTTCACCATCAGCGCCCCGTCGCGTGCCGGAATCACGTCCGGGACGGCGATTGCCGCCCCGCGCAGCGCGGACATCCAATGCAGTTCAGACAACAGCGCGGCATCGCTGTGGTAGGCAAAGCGGTGGATGCGCAGGGCAAAGCGGGTGCCGCTGTCGTCGCGCACGCTGTAGACCGCGTTCTCGCGATACTTGATCAGCTCCGGCTCTCCGAAGCGTCCGGGCCAGTAGGACAAGGCGCTGCAGGCCACCCTGTGCATGCGGGCGGTCTGTTCGGCGGGGGCGAGCGCGAAGAAGTCCTTCATTGGACGCTCCCCAGATCGGCAAGGACGCTCTCGAGCGTCGACAGCAACAAATCGGCATCGGCGATGGAAAATGGCATCGGCGGCCGCATCTTCAGGATATTGTCCTCTGGTCCGATCCGGCTGATCAGCACGCCGCGCTCCCGCATGCCGTTGATCAGACGCTTGGCCTGTGCCGCCGCAGGCCGGCCATCGTGGAGCAGCTCCAGCCCGAAGAACAGGCCGCGTCCGCGCACGCTGGCGATCAGGTCATGGCGCGACGCCAGCCGCTGCAGCCCCGCCTGGATATGCGCGCCGACCCGGCGGGCGTTGCCCTGCAAATCCTCCCGCTCGATGACGTCGAGCACGGCCGACCCGACCGCCGCCGACACCGGATTTCCGGCGAAGGTGTTGAAATACAGCGCCTTCGATGCGAAGGAGTCGACATAGTCGGGCCGTGTCACCAGCCCGGCCAGCGGATGGCCGTTGCCCAGCGGCTTTCCCATCGTCACGATGTCCGGCACCAGATCATAGGTCTGATAGCCCCACATATGGTCGCCGGTGCGCCCCAGTCCGGGCTGCACCTCGTCGGCGATGAACAGGCCGCCGGCCTGCCGGACGATGGCGACCGCCTGTTCCAGCGCACCCTTCGGCACGGCGGGCAGCCCTTCGGTGGAGAACAGCGTGTCGAACAGCATCGCCGCCGGCTTGATGCCGTCGGCCTGGAGTGAGCGCACCGCCTCGGCCACCCGGTCGGCGAACTGGCTGGCCAACGCCGCCGGATCGCCCTGCCAGTGGGTCAGGTCGGGGATGTCGACCGCCCGCACATGGGGCGCCAGCGCCTCGGGCGCCGGCAGTCCGGTGGTTGCCGCCGCGAGGCTGGCCGTATTGCCGTGATAGCTGAAGTTGCTGACGATGATCCCCTGCCCGCCGGTCACGAACCGCGCGATGCGCAGCGCCAGCTCGTTCGCCTCGCTGCCGGTGCAGGTCAGCATCGCCATCGACAGAGGCGCATCGAAGGTCGCGACAAGGCGCTCGGCATAGTCCACCACGGCATCGTGCAGATAACGCGTGTGGATGTTCAGCTGCGCGGCCTGCCGGCACAGCGCCTCCACCACATGAGGGTGGCAGTGCCCGACATGCGGTACGTTGTTGTAGGCGTCCAGATAGCGGCGGCCGTCGGTGTCCTCGATCCACACACCTTCCGCCCGCCGGACATGGAGCGGCCTATCGTAGAACAGCGGAGAATGCCGACCCAGGACGCGCCGGCGGCGCTCCAGCAGCGATGTGTCCGCGCGGGACGGGGAAGACGAAAAGGCAGATGTGGACATGGGTGTCTCTTTTTCCGGAGTCGCAACGACGGGTTTCGGAAGAGCCTGCGGATCTGTGTGAATGGACAGCGGCATGCTGCCGGTCGGGCATCGCCGACCCAAGGCGACGGGATGGGCCGGTGCTTCAACGACGATCCGGTCGGATCGGTGGCCCATCGACGCCAGGATATGCAGACCTTCCGCCTGGATCAAGAACGCTTTATCCGTAAACTGAACTTTTTTTCCAGTTTTCGGCCGCGCCGTCGGATTTGGGTTTTTGCCGGCAGGGCCGCGCCTTATACTCCCGCCATGATGACCAACCGTCCTGTCAGCCTGCGCGAACGCAACCGCCTGAGAAACCGTCAGGAGTTGCTGAGTGCCCTTCTCGACCTGTTCGCCGGCGGCGGCTTGTCCGCCTGTTCGGTCGAGGCGGCGGCCCGGCAGGCCGGCGCCTCAAAGACGACCGCCTACAGCTATTTCCCCGGCGGCCTGGATGAGATGCTGCGCGACCTCTACCGCGACATCGGGGAACGGGTGCTGGAGCGCGGCCTCGAACTGCGGGCCGGCGCGACCGGCGCTGAGGGGCGGATTCTTGCCCTGGGGCAGGCGCTGCTGGACATCTGCGCCGAACCGCGGGTTGGACGCTTTTACATGATGCTCAGCCCGGCGCTGAGTCCCCTGCTGGAACCGGTGGTGGGCGAGACCTCCGGCCGCTTCACCGCGATGATCGCCGAGGATCTGGCCGGGCAGGGCTGGGCACCGGACCTCGCGGGCGCCGGCGCGATCCTCATCAATGGCTCCCTGCGCGAAGCGGCAACCGCCGTCGCCCGAGAACCGGCACAGCGGGCACCGCTGCTGGCGGCTTTCACGATAATCCTGCGGGCGGCCCTGTCGGCGGGTACGGCAACGGCCAAGGAGGCGGGCTGATGCCCGTGATCTTGAAGGGCGCGGCCGGATCGAGCAATCACCCGGATCGGCCCCGATCCGTCCCGAAATCCGCAAACGTCAGCGCCGAAGCCCGACATGCAGTCATCCGCACCCCATGATCGCGAGCCGAAAGCCTGGGCGGCGATCGTCCAGCCCCTGGTCGACGCGCTGAAACGCCGGGGCCAGTCACCCGACGCGCTGCTGGAACCCTTCGGCCTGTCGGAATCCCTGCTTGCCGATCCCTACCGGGAAATACCGCTGCGCAACTACGTCGCTGCATTCGAAAGCGCCGCGGTCCAGGTCGGCGATCCCAATCTGGGGCTGTTCGCCGCCCGCGACGTTACGCCCTTCACCCTCGGCCCGCTGGGTCTCCTGTTCATCAGTTCCCCCACCATCGGCGCTGCGCTGAAGGGCTTCATCGACTATATCGGCATGGTCCAGCAGGGGACGACCAGCAGCGTGGTGCGGGAGGGCGAGACCTGCGTCTTCCGCTACCGCATCGAGGACATCCGGATCGTCCGCCGCCGGCAGGACGCCGAACATTCGCTGGCCCTGGTCACCACGCTGATGCGCGCGATGGCCGGCCAGGGCTGGCGCCCGCTGGAGGTTCATTTCGAACACAGCGCACCGCCCAACCGGCAGCCGCACGACGCCTTCTTCGGCGCGCCGCTCTATTTCGACCAGGGGGTCAACGCCCTGGTGTTCCCCGCCACCACCCTGTCGATTGCCGGCAATCTGATGGACCGCCGGGTCGGTTCTATCGTCGAACATCACCTGCGCACCCTGCATGAACGTGCGATGCCCGTCCGCTCGATTGAGGACGAGGTGCGCCGCCTGATGGCCGACCATCTCCCCGACGGCAGCCGCTTCGGCGTCGCAACGGCGGCGCGGGCGGTCGGCGTATCGGCCCGTACGCTTCAGCGCGTGCTGCACAACTCCGGTGGAAGCTTCGCCGCGATCAAGCAGGACAAGCGCCGCAGCCTTGCCGAAACCTATCTGACCGACACCCGGTTGTCGGTCACCGAAATCGCCCATATCCTGGGCTATGCCGACGGCGCCTGTTTCACCCGCGCCTGCCGCCGCTGGTTCGGCTGCACGCCGTCGGCTTATCGCAAGGCCGCCCAGCAGGCCCGCTGAGCAGGAGATCCGTCCCTTTCGCCCAGTGGCGCGAACCATCAAAAGTTTGGCGCGTATTATCAGGTGCGACAGCGGCGTCAGGCGGAATATTGGTCGCGTCGCAAGCATTCCGCAGAGGCAGCATTGTTTCAAATCGAGCAGAATGCATAATTTTTAACCACAACTTGCCTCTGCTTAAATCTTTCGCAGAATGGCGCGTAACATCAAAAATTTGGCGGCTTGGATCAAGTTGGTGCTTGGTGCCGGTGGCATCCTTCCGTCACACGAGCCCCACAGCCATCCGGACCATCCGGGGCCCCGCTATCGGTACCGAGGCGGAATGGCCATCACGTGTTCCATCGGGAGTGACCGCCCGCGGGCACGGATTGCCGCCATTGCCGGATCAACGAGGTCGGCCAGCCAGGAGAGGCCAAAATGACGACACCGGTTCAGGGACGTGCTTCCACAGACTTGAGAAAGGGCGCCTTGGGCGTCGGCTTCATTGTGTTCTTCGTCATCTCGGCTGCCGGTCCGCTGACCGCCGTGGCCGGCGGGATGCCCATCGGCTTTCTGCTGGGCAATGGCGCCGGCCTGCCGTCGCTTCTGCTGATCGTGATTGCCATCCTTTTGATCTTCTCCGCCGGCTACACCGCCATGGCACGCCATGTCACCCATGCCGGCGGCTTCTACGCCTTCATCGCCCGCGGCTTCGGCGGTCAGCTCGGCGCCGGCGGCGCAGCACTCGCCATTCTCGGCTACAACGCCATGCAGGTCGGGCTTTACGGACTGCACGGCGTCGCCACTGCGGCTTTCATGAAGGAGATGGTTGGCATCGACCTGCCCTGGTGGGCCTGGGCCTATTCCGCCATGGCCACGATCGCCATCTTCGGCTATCGGCAGGTGGATTTGTCGGCAAAGCTGCTTGGGCTGCTGGTGGTCGGTGAGTACATCGTCGTCCTGCTGCTCGACTTCTTCATCCTCAAGAGCGGCGGTGCGGAGGGTCCGACCGTTGCGCCCTTCACCATGTCGGCTCTGATGGGTGGGGCGCCGGCCATCGGCATGCTGTTCTGCTTCGCCTCCTTCGTCGGCTTCGAAGCGACGACCATCTATGGCGAGGAAGCCAAGGATCCGGAGCGGACGATCCCGCTGGCAACCTATCTGTCGGTGCTGCTGATCGGCAGCTTCTATGCCTTCTCCGCCTGGTGCATGGTGGTCGGCGCCGGCGCCGGGAAACTGGTCGACAGCATCGCCGGCCTTTCCGACCCGACGCTGTTCACCTTCACCCTGGCCGAACGCTATGCCGGCCCCTGGCTGTCCACCGCGATGAGTGCGCTGCTGGTCAGCAGCGTTTATGCCGGGCTGCTGGCCTTCCACAATTCCGCCGCCCGCTATTTCTACTCCATCGGCCGCGAGGGGCTGCTGCCGGAGATCCTCGGCCAGACCCATGCTGTGCACAAAAGCCCGCATGCCGGGTCGGTGCTCCAGACCGGCATCGCCTTCTTCATCATGACCGCCTTCGTCATCGCCGGCTCCGACCCGCTGCTCACCCTGTTCTCCTGGCTCACCAACCTTGCGACGCTCTGCGTCATCGCGCTGATGGCGCTGACGTCCTTCGCAGTGGTGCGGTTCTTCCGCAAGCGCTCCGACCTCGAACAGGGCTTCCTCGGTGCCCTGCTTCTCCCGACGGTCTCCGGCGTTCTGCTGTCGGTGGTTCTGGTGCTGGCGATCCTGCATTTCGACGTGCTGACCGGCGATTCCGGCCCGCTGTCCTGGATCCTGCCGGCCCTTCTGCCGCTGGCCGGCATCGCCGGCATCCTGCGGGCTGCGGCGCTGCGAAGGCGCGACCCCGAACGCCATGCCCAGCTGGGTCTCGGCAAGGCCTGACCACAAACCCCGCACAATGAAAATGACAAGCTCCGCCCCGCATCGACGCGGCGGAGAGGGAGAGGATACGACCATGAGTGACCTGATGCAGGACGGGCTCGTCCCCGTCCTTCCCGAAGTCGACGCCTTCCTGCGCAAGGACCACCGGCTGTTCATCGACGGCAAGTCCACCCCGGCCTCCTCCGACCGGACCATCGAACTGCACGACCCGTCCACCGGCGCCGTCATCGGCAGCGTCGCGTCGGCGACCACCGATGACCTCGATCGGGCCGTTGCGGCGGCCCGCCGGGCGCTGGAGGGCGAATGGAGCCGCCTGCGGCCGGCGGAGCGCGAGCGCCGCATCCACCGTCTTGCCGACCTGATCGAAGCGCACGGCGAGGAACTGGCACAGATCGAGACGATCAACCAGGGGAAGTCGATCAACATTTCCCGCGCGATCGAGGTCGGGGCATCGGTCGAGTATGTCCGCTACATGGCCGGCTGGGCGACCAAGATCGAAGGCTCCACGCTGGATTTGTCGATCCCTGTGCCACCCGGCGTCCGCCATACCGGCCTGACCCTGCGTGAACCGGTGGGCGTCGTCGGCGCCATCGTACCGTGGAACTTCCCGCTGATGATCGCCCTGTGGAAGATCGCGCCGGCGCTCGCCTGTGGCTGCACCATCGTCCTGAAGCCGGCGGCGGAAACGCCGCTGACCGCCTTGCGTCTGGCCGAGTTGGCGAGCGAGGCCGGCCTGCCCGACGGCGTGCTGAACGTCGTCACCGGCGGCGGTTCGACCATCGGCGCCGCCCTCGCCCGCCATCCGGGCATCGACAAGGTCACCTTCACCGGATCGACCGCGGTCGGGCGGGAGGTCGGCATCGGCGCGCTGACCAACATGACCAACTTCTCGCTGGAACTCGGCGGCAAGAACCCGCTGATCGTCCTGTCGGACGCCGATGTCGGGGCGATCCTGCCGGGGCTGGCCATGGGGTGCTTCCTGAACCAGGGGCAGGTCTGCGCCGCCGCCAGTCGGCTTTACGTCCATGCGCCGCTCTACGACCGTGTGGTCGGCGATCTGGAATCCGTGATGACGTCGATGCGCCTCGGCCCCGGCCTGGACCCGTCCGCCGACCTGCAGCCGCTGGTCTCCGCCCGCCACCGCAACGCCGTCGAAGCCATCGTGGACGAAGCGGCTGGAGCCGGAGCCACGATCCTGACCGGCGGCCGCCGGGCCGACCGTCCGGGCTATTTCTACGAGCCGACGCTGATCGTCGACGCAGAGCGTGACAACCCGGCGATCCGGAAGGAGATCTTCGGTCCGGTGGTTACCGTCACGCCGGTGGCCGATCTGGACGACGCGCTCCACCGCGCCAACGACAGCAGCTATGGTCTCGCGGCCAGCATCTGGTCGAACGACTTCGCGGCGATCACCCGGGCAATCCGTGAATTGCGGGCCGGCACCGTGTGGGTGAACAGCCACATCCCCGTCGACCCCAACCTGCCCTTCGGCGGTTTCAAGCAATCCGGCATCGGACGCGAGCATGGCCGCAGCATCATCGATCAATACACCGAGATCAAATCGGTCTGCATCGCGATGTAAAACCTGAGATTGCCTTTCTTTGTCAAACACCGGCGCGGGCCGGCCCTTTGGGCTGGCCCGTTTCTATTTTCCTGGAGCCATCTCCCTGTTTTTCACACGACAGCGATTTATGCCGAATCCGGATAACCGCTCCGAAATCGCCTGAATAAGCTTTTCCTACAAACCAATTTAAAAAACAGGGAGCATCATGACCATCCCACACACGATGTGCCGGGTCTGGAGACCGATTGCCGCCGCCCTCACCCTCTGCGCGGGTCTCTTGGCAAGCCTCGACACCACGCCCGCGTTCGCCACCGAAGGCGGAGCGCCGACCACACCCTTCGGCGTGTTCGAATTCGGAGCCGGCATCCTGCCGCCGCCGACACCTTACGGTGCCGTCGGCCTGCGCACCAACTTCTACTCCGCCAGCTCGGTCAAGGACGGCAGCGGCAACACCAGACTGTCGGATTTCCATCTTCATGTGCTGTCCGTCGGCGCCGCCTACATCAAGATGACGGAGACGCAATTCCTCGGCGCCAATGTCGGCTTCGGCGGCGTCGTGCCCTTTCTCGACATCGGCGGGCATCTGACGGTGCCGACGCCGGGCGGCCCGCTGCGGCTGGAGAGCCAGGCCTTCAAGCTGGGCGACATCCAGCTGTTCCCGGTGATGCTGCAATGGCAGTCGAAGTCGCTGTTCGTCAACGCCGCCGCCCAGGTGCAGGCGCCGACCGGCGCCTATGACGTCAACCGGCTGTTCAATCCCGGCACCAACCACTGGTCCTTCGCCCCGGTTGTCGGCGTCACCTATGTCACCTACGGAGGGTTCGAGGTGTCATCGAACTTCGAACTGGACATCAACACGGTCAATCCCAAGACCGATTACCGCAGCGGCATGGAGTTCAAGCACGAATTCGCCCTCGGTCAGCACATCGGCCCCGTCACCGCCGGCCTCGGCGGCTATTGGTATCAGCAGATCACCGACGACAGCGGACCGGGATCGGGCGACGGCAACCGGGCGCGCGTCTTCGCGCTGGGGCCGGCGGTCAGCTATTTCGAACCCGGCATGCCGCTCGTCGCCTTTCATGCCTACAAGGAGTTCGGGGCGCAAAATCGGTCCCAGGGCTTCGCGACCGCGCTGCGCGTCGCCTACTCCTTCTGAGGAGGGTCATAGCGATGACAGAAACCCCACACTCACCCTCCTCCTCCCCCGGCCAGCCGCGCCGCGCCACCGCGCGCCAGGGTGCCGTGATCCTGCTGGGCAGCAGCCTGACCATCGTCGGCTCGGTGATGATCGCGCCGGTGCTGCCCAAGCTCGGCGCCGAATTCGGACCCGCCACCCCGCAGGCCGATGCGCTGATCCCGTTGGTCGTCGCCGGCCCCGCGCTCGCCATCGCGCTGTTCGCGCCGGTCGCCGGCTGGCTGGCCGACCGGTTCGGGCGCAAGTCGATGCTGATCCTGGGGACACTGCTCTATGCGCTGCTGGGCGCCGCCCCCAGCCAATTGAACGACCTGTCGCTCATCCTGATCTCCCGCCTGCTGTTCGGCTGCGCAGAGGCGATGGTGATGACCTGCTGCACCACCCTGGTCGGCGATTACTGGAGCGGCGCCGAGCGCTCGCGCTACATCGGCCGGCAGGTGGTGACCATCGGCGTCGTCGGATCGCTGTTCTTCGTGATCGGCGGTGCCACCGGCGAAAGCTCGTGGCGGACACCCTTCCTGCTCTACCTGCTGCCGCTGCTGCTGGTCCCGGCGATGGCGCTGGTCCTGTGGGAGCCGGACCGCGCCCCGCGTTCCCAGCGCCCGAAAGCCGCCTTCGGCCGCGGCGTCCTGCGCAGCATGGCCGTCGCCTATCTGCTGGTCTTCGCCGGCATGCTCGCCAGCTTCGTCGTGCCGGTACAGTCGCCCGGCATCGTCGTGGCGCTGGGGATCACCTCCTCCACCCTCATCGGATTGTGCGCCGGATTGGGGCTGCTGGCGTCGCTGTCGGGATCGATCCTGTGGCCGGTGCTGCGCCGCAGGCTCGGCACCCGCATCGTCAACGCGCTGTTGTTGACGCTGATGGCGGTCGGGCTGTGGCTGCTGGTCCATGCCGAGAGCTATGAGGCTGTGCTGGTCGCCGTCGTCATCCATGGTGTCGGTGCCGGCCTGCTGGTGCCCAACGCGCTGGCGCCGCTGCTGGAGTTTCTGCCGGAAGCGACCCGTGCGCGCGGCGTCGGCGGCTTCACCTCCTGCCTCTATCTCGGCCAGTTCGCCAGTCCGCTGGTGATCGCGGCCATCGCGGCGCCCGTCCATGGCGTACCGATGGCGATCACCGTCTTCAGCCTCGCCACCCTGGCGCTGGCCGCCGTCTGGCTGGTCCTCGGCCTGCGCCGGGACACGCTGGCCTGCGAGGCCGGATCGGCCTGACGTCCGTTTCTTGCCCTTGCCTCTCTCCCACCTGCCGCGGGAGTGCTGTCCCACTCCCGCGGCTCTTTTTTCTTCCGGAGACCATTTCCATGCAGAACCTGGCCTCGACCGTTCCCTGGCGGGATGGACTCGATCTGGCGAAGCAAATCCGTGAGGGCGCCGTCACGCCGCTGGAGGCGTTGGACGACACCATCGCGCGGTTGGAGCGGGTCAACCCGACGCTGAACGCCATCGTGGAGACGCTGTTCGAGACGGCTCGGGAAACGGCCCGGCGCCGGACTACGGAGTCCGGCCCCTCCGGGACCATCGGATCCGGCCCCTTCGCAGGCGTACCGACCTTCATCAAGGACCTGTTCATGCCGGTCGCGGGCGCCCGCATGACCAACGGGTCGCGGCTGTGCGAAAGGGCGACCGGACCGCTCGACGCCGACCTGATCCGGCGGCTGCGCAAGGCCGGTGTCGTCATCGCCGGAACCACCACCTCGCCGGAGTTCGGAACCTCCTACAGCACCGAATCCCAGCTGTTCGGCGCCACCCGCAATCCCTGGTCGCCCGGCCATACCGCCGGCGGGTCCAGCGGCGGCGCGGCGGCACTGGTGGCCGCGCGGGTGGTGCCCTTCGCCCATGGCAACGACGGCGGCGGATCGCTGCGGGTTCCGGCGTCCTGCTGCGGCGTCTTCGGCCTGAAGCCGACGCGCGGGCGCGTGCCCATCGGCCCGCTGGTGGGCGAAGGCTGGGCCGGGATGGGCATCAACCATGCCATCACCCTGTCGGTTCGCGACAGCGCCGCCCTGCTCGACGCCACCGCCGGCAACAGCCCCGGCGACCCCTATGCCGCCCCGGCGCAGAACGGCCGCTTTCTCGACGCGGTGTCGCGCCCGCCAAAATCGCTGCGCATCGGTGTGGTGCGGTCGCTGGCCCCCTGGCCGACCCATCCCGACTGCCTTGCCGCCGTTGACCACACCGTTCGGCTGTGCGAAAGCCTGGGCCACCGGGTGGAGGAGACCGAACTGCCGGTCAGCGCCCCGGAATTCTACGACACCGTTTTCACCATCATCGGCGCCCAGACCCGCAGCCTGCTGACCATGATCGGCACGATGTCCGGCCATCCAGCCGACGAGTCCGTGCTGGAGCCGCGCACCCGCATCCTGCTGCGCGCCAAGGGCGACGTCAGCGGTGCCGCCTATGCCGCCGCGGTGGACTGGATCCACGCGCTGGGGCGGCGGATGGCCGGGTTGTACACCGATTACGATCTGCTGCTGACGCCGACGCTGGCGAAGCCGCCGGTCGCCATCGGTGCGCTGGACATGGAGGAGTCGCAGACGCTGGACGAGCTGATCGACCTGTTCCACAGCTTCTCGCCCTTCACCGCCCTGTTCAATGCGACAGGACAACCGGCGATGTCGGTGCCGCTCCATTGGACAGCCGAGGGACTGCCGGTCGGCTCCCATTTCGCCGCGCCGTTCGGTGAAGAAAACCTGCTGTTCTCGCTGGCCGGCCAATTGGAAGCCGCACAGCCCTGGAGCGGCCGGGTCCCGCCCGTCAACGCGCTCTGACCCCGCACATCGCCGCCACGCCGCCGCCCGTGCTCAGCCGCGCGGGCGACGCAGCGTTTCCGACGGCAGCTCGCCGAACTGGGCGCGGTATTCGCCGGCGAAGCGGCTCCAATGCCAGAAGCCCCAACGGGCGGCAATGTCGCCGATGGACACCTGTCCGCCACCGGCTGCGCGCAGTTCCCGCCGCACTCCGTCCAATCGCACCATCCGCAGGAACTGGGTCGGGCTGAAGCCGAAGGCGTCGTGAAAGCAGTTCTGCAGCTTGCGGCGGCTGACGCCGACATGGCGGCAGATGTCGTCGATCGTCGGCTGACGTTCGGCATGCTCCATCACATAGGCCCGCGCCTTGTCGGCGATCTTCTTCTGGGGCGGCGCGACGCACAGCCTGTCGCCCTCCTCCTCTGACAGCGTGTCAAGCAGCAGGTCGGCAAGCGTGTTTTCCAGGTCGGCGCGGCTGCCTGCATGGTCCAGGGCAAGGGTCAGCCGCGGCAGATCCGCAAACACGTCGGCGATGGCCTGCTTCAAATGCCGCATCGTCGGCGTGGAGCCATGCAGGCCGGGCTGGCCGACGCGCAGGCGTTGGGCGGCCAGCTTGCGGCCCTGCGTCTCTGCCATCTCCAGCAGCCAGGGCCGGTTCACCGCAATGCAAGCGAGGTCGAGCGACTGCGGCGTGCACAGCTCCACCAGATCCTGTCCGTCGGTGACCAGACAGGCCGGAAAGACCAGCGGCCGCCCGGCGAATCGCCCTTCGCCCTGCGCATCGATCGGCAGGCTGAACACCATGGAGCCGTCCCACGCCCGCCCCCGCTTGGCAAGGGCGGTATTGGCGACATCGCGCAGGATTTGCACGCGGTCGAGGCGGATGTCGATCAGGCTGCCGTCGAACCGGCCGGGCGACAGCTGGGTGAACTCCAGCGACCATCCGCGCGTCAGCCCGGCATGTTCGGCCGCGTCGGATGAACGGACCATGGTCACCCGCGGCTGATGCGGCGGCTCTTCCGATGAATTGGGCAGGACGTCTGGCAAAAGAGGTCCTCCAGCAGGCACGAGAGGATCGAAACCGAAGGCTCCCGCCGTCTTTCGCAGACGCGACGGCGATGACAGCGCTTAGCCTCGCATGGTCCGCGCCGCGGATCCACCGCCAATCAGTCCGGCAACCGATGGGGAGATCGGATTGTTCTGGCTGAAACTGTAAGGGTCATCCAGCTTTCCGGCGCCATTTTCTTGACAATGTGCGCCATGACCCGGTCCGGCGCGACCCGCACGTCCCGTGCAGTACCGCGATGAAGGAGTCGTGGCCAGCGGGTCGCCGCACAGCGCGACATGCTGGTGGTCGCGCAATGCACGGTGTCCCTCACCCCGACTTCCTCCACATCGGTTCCAAAGAGTGGCGCAAGAGCTAACAGCACCAATTTCCGCTCGTTTCGGACAGTGGCCGCCCGTCGCGGATAGAGGGGGCAGACCTTCACTGCCTACCTTGGCAGGACACCGCCGCTAAGACCGCTGGCGGAGATAGAAAATCCACAATAAGGGAGGGCAAGGCATGATCGGGCTTCGTAGCTTCGCTTCTACAGTCGCTCTTGCTACAGGGATCCTGGTGTCGGCCGCCGCATCCGCCGCCGATACCGTGACGCTGAAGATCGCACATTTCCTGCCCGGTGTGGCGCAGGTGCAAAGGCAGGTTCTGGAGCCGTGGTGCGACGATCTCGGCCGCGAATCCGGCGGCCGCATCCGTTGTCAGTTCTACCCCGCGCTGCAACTGGGAGGAACGGCGGCACAGCTGGTCGATCTGGTGCGCAACGGCGTGGCCGACATCGTCTGGACGGCCCCGGGCTATTCCGCCGGCCGCTTCCCAAAGACGGAAGTGCTGGAGCTTCCGGGCATGCTGCCGGTCGGCGGCGTCGCGGGCGGCCGCGCGATCTGGACCTTCTACCAAGCGCATCTGCAGGACGAATATGCCGCCTACAAGGTGCTGGCCCTGCACGGCGACGGTGGCATGACCGTCCACACCGCCAACAGACCGGTCGCCAAGGCCGCCGATTTCGCCGGGCTGAAGCTGCGGGCTCCGAACCGCACCATAGCCCATACCCTGACGGAGCTTGGCGCCACCCCCGTCGCGATGCCGCCCGCCCAGATGACGGAGGCGATCTCCAAAGGTGTCGTGGACGGTGCGTCGGCGGTGTGGGAAGTCATCGGCCCGACCAAGCTGGACGAGGTCACCCGCTTTCACCTGGAAACGGCGCCGGACCAGCCAGCCCTGGGTGCCACCGTCCTGGCTCTCCTGATGAACAGGAAAAGCTTCGACGCCATGCCTGCCGACCTGCAGGCGATTCTTGAAAAGAACAGCGGCCCCGCCCTCGTCGAGCGCTTCGGACAGGCCTGGGACGCCACCATCGCCGCGACGCGCGACAAGGTGAAGGCAGAGGGACAGTCGGTCACCGTGCTGTCGGGCGGCGCCTATGACGAGGTGCTGAAAAGGCTTGAGCCGGTCACCGCCGAATGGATCGCCCAGGCGTCGGCCAAGGGCATCGATGCGACTCCCCTCGCCGCTGCGGCCCGACAGCTGGCTCCGCGGCCCCGCTGACGGCCCCGCCGATTTCGGCGCCCCACCAACCAGGAACAACGAGACCAGACATGAGCACGGCCCCCCGTTATTTCGAACAGCCCGCCCGTTTCAGCCCGGCCGAATGGCAGGCCCGCGTCAAGCTGGCGGCGGCCTACCGCATCTTCGACCATCTCGGCTGGTCGGAGCTGATCTACAACCACATCTCGCTCAGGGTTCCGGACGAACCGGGCCACTTCCTCATCAACCCGTTCGGCCTGCATTATTCGGAGGTCCGCGCCTCCAACCTCGTGAAGGTCGATGTGGAGGGAACCATCGTCGGCCATTCGGATTGGCCGATCAATCCGGCCGGCTTCACCTTCCACGGCGCCATCCATGCGACCCTGCCGGATGCCCATTGCGTGATGCATGTCCACACGACCGAGGCGCAGGCGGTCTGCTGCCTGGAGGACGGGCTGGCCTTCACCAACTTCTACGCCGCCCAGCTCTACGGCAAGATCGCCTATCACGAGTTCGAAGGCATCACCGTCCATCTCGACGAAGGGCGGCGCATCCTGGCCAGCGCCGGCGACAAGCCGGTCCTGCTACTGCGCAACCACGGTCCCGTCGTGATCGGTGCCACGCTGGCACAGGCCTTCTCGCTGATGTGGCTGGTCAACCGCGCCTGCGAGATCCAGATGGCCACCCATTCGATGGGCCGGGCGCGGCCGATTCCGGTGGCGGTGCTTGAGAAATGCGTGGCCGACAGCCTGAATTTCGATCCCAAATACGGAGCCGGCGAAGACGCCTTCGCCGCCCTCACCCGCATCATCGACCGCATCGACCCGACCTATCGGTCGTGAGGGGCCAAATCCAAGGCCCTTGACTCTTTAACATGTTAATCGCTTCATTGTTCGCCTGTTCCACAAGGGGCCTGGCGAACGATGAACGGATGCAGTCAGGGCGAAACGAGCCGGTCGGCCACCGAAGCCCGGCTGCTAGGGCTGGAGGCGGAACGGGCCTTGGCCTCGCAAGCCGGTGGCCAAGCGGAAGACTGGACCACCAGAGACCCCGATTGCGCCTCGGACCGACTGTTCCGGGAATATACCCCGCACCGGATGCGGGTGATTGGGCCGCAGCGCGATTTCCGCATGCGGCTGCGGGTCGGTTGGTCGGGAAGCATGGCCCTGCTGCGCTTCAACACCGGGGTGGAACTGTCGCAGGTGCCGACCGGCCGCTTCATCCTGGTGACGACGCAGGTCCGCGGCTGGTCCGAGATCGACACGCAGGCGCAAAACTTCAGCGGCGGACCAGGACTGATGGTGGTCGATTCCGCAAGATCGCCGGTGAGGAAGCGCTTCAGCGCCGACAGCGAGCGGCTGCATCTCCGCCTCGGAACTGCGGCGCTGGACGGCCTGTATGAGCGGCTGGTCGGCGAAGCCCCCGCCCACCCGCTGGAATTCGCGCCCTGCATCCGCCCGGGAACCGCCATGCACGCCCGCTGGCAGTCTCTGATCCGGATGGTGCTGTCCTGTGCGGCGCCCTGCGCCGGACCGGATGGTTCCACCCATCCTGCGCCGCCTGACCTTCTCCGGAGACAGCTGGAGGAAACCGCAATGCTGATGCTGCTGACCGGGCACGAGCATACGGGGGCGGAGCAGATGGCCCGAAAGCCCCCCGCCCCTGCCCCGCGGCACGTCAGGGCGGCCGAGGAGTTCATGCGTGCCAACGCCGGGGAACCGTTGACCCTGGCGGAGATCGCGGAGGCGGCGGGCGTCAGCATCCGGACCCTGACCGCCGGATTCCGCAATTTCCGCGACCAGTCCCCCATGCAGCAGTTGCGGGATATCCGCATGGCGGCCGCCCGCGACGACCTGCTGCGGGGAGCGGGAACGGAGGGCGTGGCGGACATTGCGCTACGCTGGGGCTTCGGCAATTTCGGACGCTTTGCCGGCGACTACCGCCGCCGATACGGCGAGACGCCGTCGGAGACACTGCGGCGGCACAAATAGACATCATCGATCAAATACCAGCGGAGACGAGACGTCGATGAAGACATGCATCATCGGGGCCGGCGCCATCGGCGGCCTCATCGGCATCCGTCTGGCCCATGCCGGTTGCAACGTATCGGTCCTGGCACGCGGCACCACCGCCGACGCCCTGCGCGCCGGCCCCTGGAGGCTCGACACCGCCGACGGACAGGTCGCAGCCCGCGTCCGTGTGGCCGATGATCTTGCGGCTCTGGGGCCACAGGACCTCGTCGTCATCGCGGTAAAGGGACAGTCGCTGCCCGGCCTCGCCCGCTCGCTGGCGCCTCTGATCGGCGAGGAAACCATGATTCTGCCGGCGATGAACGGTGTGCCCTGGTGGTTCTTCCACCGGTTCGGCGGACCGCTCGCCGGGATGCAGCTCGACAGCGTCGACCCCGGCCGGCGGATCGCCGCCGCCATACCGGCGGCGGCGGTCATCGGCTGCGTCGTCCATGCCACCTGCTCGGTTCCCGAACCCGGTCTGGTGCGCCACGGCTTCGGCAACCGGCTGATCGTGGGCGAACCGGACGGCAGCATGTCGCCTCGCCTCGGCAGGCTGGCGGATTGCCTGACCGCAGCGGGATTCGAGGTCCAGTCTTCGGCAGGAATCCAGGCCGACATCTGGTACAAGCTGTGGGGCAACATGACGATGAATCCGGTGTCGGCGCTGACCGGCGCCACCTGCGACCGGATTCTCGACGACCCGCTGGTCAGCGGCTTCTGCCTGTCGGTAATGGCGGAGGCGGCCGAACTGGGGCGTCTCATCGGCTGCCCGATCGAACAAAGTGGCGAGGACCGTAATGCGGTGACGCGCCGGCTGGGGGCCTTCAAGACCTCGATGCTTCAGGACGCCGAAGCCGGCAAGCCGCTGGAAATCGACGCGCTGCTGGGGGCAGTGAAGGAGATCGCCGGGCGCCTGGGACAGGCGACCCCCAACCTCGACGCCCTTCTCGGTTTGACGCGGCTGATGGCGGGCACCCGCGGCCTTTACCCAGCGATGGACTGACCTTCACAGCAGCGGCAGGCGTGCCTCCAGGCCCATACATCGCGCTTGACTGTTTAACATGTTAATGTTTAACTCGTTAACAACATCGCGTACCATCAATGAACAACGTGCCGACAAGAGGACGGGGCGGCCCCTTTCGGTCCGTCAAAGTTCCCCCGTGCACCGGTGGAGGAAACCTCATGCTGAAATCGATCCGGGCGACGGCCGTCGCCATGGCCGTACTGCTGCCGCACATCGTCGCCTCCCCTGCCGCCGCCGCGGACGGCATCTCGTTGAAGATCAGCCATTTCCTGCCGCCGGGAGCACCCGCGCAAAAGCAGGTGCTGGAGCCCTGGTGCAAATCGCTGGGCGAGCAATCCGGCGGACGCATCTCCTGCCAGTTCTATCCGGCGATGCAGCTTGGCGGCACGCCGGCACAGCTGGTCGATCTGGCGAAGAACGGTGTCGCGGACATCGTCTGGACCGCTCCCGGTTATTCGGCGGGACGCTTCCCGACCATGGAGACGATGGAGCTTCCCTTCGTCGTGCGCGACGGCCTGTCGGGCAGCCGGGCGGCCTGGGACTTCTACCAGCGCCATGCGGTGGAGGAATTCGCCGCATACAAGGTGCTGGCGGTCCATGTCGACGGCGGGGTCGCCTTCCATACCGCCGGCAAACCCGTCAGCGGGCTGGACAGCCTGAAGGGACAGAAGCTGCGCGCCTCCACCCGGATGGTCTCCAAGATGCTGACCGCACTGGGCGCCATCCCGGTCAACATGCCGCCCGCCCAGGTGACTGAAGCCATTTCCAAGGGAGTCGTCGACGGCGCGATGGGTGCATGGGAGGTGGTGACACCGACCAAACTGCAGGAAGTGACGAAGTTCCACACCCAGCCGCCGGCCGGCCAGCCCTACTACTCCACCACGGTGCTGACGCTGCTGATGAACAAGGAGCGCTACCAGTCGCTGCCGGCCGACCTGAAGGCGGTGATCGACCGCAACAGCGGCCCGGCGCTGGTGGACAGCTTCGGACAGGTCTGGGACCGGGTCACCGCCGACACCCGTGCGCTGGTCGGCAAGGAGGGCGGCAGCATCCTGAACCAGGATTCCGCGGATTACGAAGCCATGCGCGCCGCCGCCGCGCCGGTAGAAGCCGAATGGCGGCAGGACGTCGCCAAGCGCGGTCTCGACGGCGCCGCGCTGGCGGCCGACGCCCGCGCGCTCGCGGCCCGCTGATCCCCGTAGCGGAGACCGTCATCATGCATGAACCCATCGGGCTTCCAGATCGCCCGCCGACGGACGGGCTGAGCCGCGTCCTGCTTGTGGCGGCCAGGGGATTCGCCCTGGCCGGCGGCGGCATCTTCCTGGCGCTGGTCGGCATGTCGCTGCTGTCGATCCTCGGGCGCAAGCTGGCCAACCTGCCGGTGACCGGCGACGTGGAGATGATGCAGGTCGGCACCGCCGTGGCCGCCTGCGCCTTCCTGCCGCTCTGCACCATCCTGGGTGAGAATCTGCGGGTCGACTTCTTCACCGAGGCGGCGCCGGCCTGGCTGCGCCGGCTGCTCGACGCGGTGGCCGACCTGCTGCTCGGCGCACTGGTCCTGCTGCTGGTCTGGCGCACCGGCCTCCAGACCATCGACATCCGCGAGGCGGGAGAGGTGACGCCGCTCCTGGGGCTTCCGGTCTGGATCCCGATGGCCGCCATGCTGCCCAGCCTCGTCCTGACGGCGCTGTGCGCGCTGGCCCGCTGCCGGCGCGGCCTGACCTCCGCACAACATCTGACGGCCGGTACGGCGGAGGTGGCACGATGAGTGGGATCGCGATCGGACTTGCCGGCTTCGCCGGGCTGATGGGGATGCTGGCGCTGCGCGTCCATATCGGCGTGGCGATGCTGCTGGCCGGTGCCGGCATCTACCTGACCATCAATAACGGGCAGACCGCGGCGCTGTTGTTCACCCTCAACAACCTCGCCTTCGCCCGGCTGTCGAACTACGACCTGTCGGTCATTCCGCTGTTCCTGCTGATGGGCCAGTTCGCCACCCATGGCGGACTCTCCAAGGCGCTGTTCCATGCCGCCGGCACGCTGATCGGCCATCGGCGCGGCGGCTTGGCGATGGCCTCCACCGCAGCCTGTGCCGCCTTCGGCGCCATCTGCGGATCGTCGCTGGCCACCGCCGCCACCATGGGGCAGGTAGCCCTGCCGGAGCTGCAATCCCGCGGCTATTCGGGGCGGCTCGCCACCGGAACCCTGGCTGCCAGCGGCACGCTGGGCATCCTGATCCCGCCGTCGGTGCCGCTGGTGGTCTATGCGGTGCTGACCCAGGAATCCATCGGCAAGCTGTTCGTCGCCGCGGTGGTTCCGGGCATCCTGGCCGCGCTCGGCTATTTCGCGGTGATCGCGCTGATCGTGTGGCGCGACCCCGCCGCCGGCCCGGCCAGCGCGCCGGTGCCATGGAAGGAGCGGCTGCGCGCCCAGTTCGGCGTTCTGCCGGTGCTGCTGGTCTTCCTGGTGGTGATCGTCGGCATCTATGACGGCTGGGCCAATCCGACGGAGGCCGCCTCGATCGGCGCCGCCGCCTGCGGCATCATCGCCGTGGCGTCGGGCGGCATGCGCTGGCCGCAGCTGGTCGCCAGCATCTACGGCACGGCCCAGGCCACCGCCATGATCTTCGTGGTGCTGATCGGCGCCGACCTGCTGAACGCGGCACTGGCGGTGTCGCAGATGCCGGTGGAACTGGCCGGCTGGGTGCGCGACAGCGGCATGCCGCCGCTGCTGGTCCTGTTCAGCATCATCGGCATCTACATCCTGCTGGGATGCGTGATGGACTCGCTGGCGATGATCCTGCTGACCATCCCGATCTTCTATCCGGTGGTGATGGGGCTCGACTTCTTCGGGATGGCCGCCGCCGACAAATCAGTCTGGTTCGGCATCCTGGCGCTGATGGTGGTCGAGATCGGGCTGGTCCATCCGCCGGTCGGCATGAACCTCTACGTCATCAACCGGCTGGCGCGCGGCGTGCCGATGAGCGAAACCGCCTGGGGCGTCATGCCCTTCCTCGCATCCGACCTGCTGCGCATCCTGCTGATCGTCTTCGTGCCCGGCATCTGCCTGTGGCTCGTCCATGCCTTCGGAGGCTGACACCATGCAAACCGCTTCCCCGCAGGGGATGGGCCAGGGAATGGTCTACGGCGTGATCCTGAACGACCGTCCCACCCTGGACCGCCTCGGCCCGGCCCTGTCGCAACCGCCCTACGGCGCACCGCCGAAGGCCCCGGTCCTCTACATCAAACCGTACAACACCCATGCCGGCAACAGTGCCACGGTGCGGCTGCCGCGCGGAGCGGAGCGGGTGGAGGTGGCGGCGACGCTCGGCCTCGTCATCGGCCGCGACGCCACCGCCCTGGACGAGGCCACGGCGGAGGAGGCCATTGCCGGGCTGTGTCCGATCCTGGACGTCAGCCTGCCCAATCCCTCGGTCTACCGGCCGCCGGTGCGTGAGCGCTGCTTCGATGGCTCCTGCCCGATGGGAGAGACGCTGCCGCGCGCAGCGGTTGGGAGGCTGGAGGCGCTGACCCTGCGCACCCTGGTCAACGACATTGTGGTGGCGGAGCGCAGCCTGTCCGATCTGGTCCGCCCGCCAGCCCGGCTGCTGGCCGAGGTAACCGGATTCATGACCCTGCATGCCGGCGACATCCTGCACCTGGGAATCGCACTGGGTGGGGCGCAGGCCGGGGCCGGCGACCATGTCCGGCTGGAGATCGACGGCTTCGCCCCGTTGGACATCGTCATCGAAGACGCCGCGGCGGAAGGAGAAACGCCATGAAGCGCGCCCGCATCCTGCTGGACGGAACGGTCCATTCGGCCGTCGACGAACAGGGACAGTTGCGGCTGTCCGATGGCCGGTTGGTCGACCCGGAGGCGGTCACCTGGCTGCCGCCGGTGGAACCGCGCACCATCTTCGCACTCGGCCTCAACTATGCCGACCACGCGAAGGAGCTGGCCTTCAAGGCGCCGGAAACGCCGCTGGTCTTCCTGAAGGGGCCGAACACCATCACCGGCCATCATGCCAGCACCCGGCGCCCGGCCGATGTCACCTTCATGCATTACGAATGCGAACTGGCGGTGGTGATCGGCCGCACCGCCCGCGACGTGCCGCGCGACCGTGCCTACGAGGTGGTGGCCGGCTACAGCGTCGCCAACGACTACGCCATCCGCGACTATCTGGAAAACTACTACCGCCCGAACCTGCGGGTGAAGAACCGCGACGGCTGCACGCCGCTCGGCCCCTGGCTGGTGGACGCGGCGGACGTGCCCGATCCGATGAACCTCCCGCTGCGCACGCTGGTCAACGGCCGGGTGACGCAGGAAGGCAGCACGCGCGACATGATCTTCGACGTGCCGCACCTGATCGCCTACCTGTCGTCGATCATGACCCTGTCGCCGGGTGACGTCATCCTGACCGGAACCCCGGAAGGGCTGGCGGACGTCGTGCCGGGCGACACCGTCACGACCGAGATCGAGGGCATCGGCAGCCTCGTCAACCACATCGTCGCCGGCTGACGGTCTGTCAGACTTCCATCACCAAGCCGGGCCGAACCGGCCGCATTCCGGAGGAAAGCATGGGCAAACTCGCACTCGCCGCCAAGATCACCCACGTCCCGTCCATGTACCTGTCGGAACTGGACGGCCCGCACAAGGGCTGCCGCGACGCCGCCATCGCCGGACACCGGGAGATCGGCCGGCGTTGCCGAGACCTCGGCGTCGACACCATCGTGGTGTTCGACACCCACTGGCTGGTCAATTCCGGCTACCACATCAACTGCGCCGCCCATTTCGAAGGCATCTACACCAGCAACGAGCTGCCGCACTTCATCAAGAACCTGCCCTACGCCTATGACGGCAACCCGACGCTCGGCCATCTGCTCGCCGACAAGGCGACGGCGGCCGGGGTGAACACCAGGGCGCATTCGGAAACCTCGCTGACGCTGGAATACGGCACGCTGGTGCCGATGCGCTACATGAACGAGGATCGGCACTTCAAGGTGGTTTCGGTCTCCTCGCTCTGCACCGTCCACGACCTGAAGGACAGCGCCACGCTGGGCCGCGCCGTCCGCCGCGCCATCGAGGAGGAGTATGACGGCACCGTCGCCATCCTCGCCAGTGGCTCGCTGTCCCACCGCTTCGCCCAGAACGGCGTGTCGGAGCAATATCTGCACAAGATGTGGGACCCCTTCCTGGAGCAGGTCGACCTGCGCGTGGTCGAGCTGTGGCAGCGCGGCGACTGGGCGACCTTCACCGCCATGCTGCCGATGTATGCCGAGAAATGCTGGGGCGAGGGCTACATGCACGACACCGCCATGCTGTTCGGCGCGCTGGGCTGGGACCGCTACGAGGGCAGCGTGGACATCGTCACGCCCTATTTCGCCTCCTCCGGCACCGGCCAGATCAACGCCGTCTTCTCGGTCTGAGGCGGGAGGACGAACCATGCCGCATCTGACCGTCGAATATACCGGCAATCTCGGCGCGCAAGCCGACATTCCGGCGCTGCTGCGCAAGGCCAATGCCGTGCTGATCGCCCAGGGCGACGTCTTCCCCACCGGCGGCATCCGCTCCCGCGCCATCCGGCTGGAGGATTTCTGCGTGGCGGACGGCACGGCCGACGACGCCTTCGTCCACCTGACGCTGAAGATCGGCGCCGGCCGCAGCACCGAGCAGAAGAAAAAGGCCGGTGACGAGCTGTTCGCCATGGTCAGGGACCATTTCGCCGCCCTCTTCGCCAGCCGCTTCCTCGCCCTGTCGCTGGAAATCCAGGAATTCAGCGAAGCCGGCACCTGGAAGCACAACAACATCCATGGCCGCTACAAGGCCGCTTGAGACAAGGCTTACCCCATGCTCAGCATCGATGCCGTTCAGGCCGCCGCCGCGCGCCTGCACGAGGCGGAGAAGACCCGCGTCCAGACCCGCCAGATCTCCCTCGACCACCCCGAGATCACCATCGAGGACGCCTATGCCATCCAGCGCTGCTGGGTGGAGGCGAAGATCGCCGAAGGGCGCAAGATCATCGGCCACAAGATCGGCCTGACCAGCCGGGCGATGCAGCAATCCTCGCAGATCAACGAGCCGGATTACGGCACCCTGCTCGACGACATGCTGTTCCCCGACGGCGGCGACATCGCCATCGACCGCTTCATCGCCCCGATGGTGGAGGTCGAGCTGGCCTTCATCCTGAAATCGCGGCTGGAGGGGCCGAACGTCACCATGTTCGACGTGATGTCGGCCACCGACTATGTCGTGCCGGCGCTGGAGATCATCGACGCCCGCTGCCACCGCATCGATCCCGACAGCAAGCGCCCGCGCAAGGTGATGGACACCATCTCCGACAATGCGGCGAATGCCGGCATCGTCATGGGCGGCCGGCCGATGCGGCCGCTGGACACCGACCTGCGCTGGGCCGCCGCCCTGCTCTACCGCAACGGTGTGATCGAGGAGACCGGCGTGGCGGCCGGCGTGCTGAACCACCCGGCCAACGGCATCTGCTGGCTCGCCCGCCGCTTCGCGCCGCATGGCGTGGCGCTGGAGCCTGGACAGGTCGTGCTCGCCGGCTCCTTCACCCGGCCGGTGCCGGTCAAGGCCGGCGACACCGTCCATGCCGATTACGGCCCCTTCGGCTCCATCGCGCTGCGCTTCGTGTAGAGATTTAAGGAGGGCTTCGATGAAGAATCCGGAAAACGCCTTCAAGCGGGCGCTGGCGGCGGGCCGGCCGCAGTTCGGCCTGTGGCTCGGGCTGGCCGACGCCTACTGCGCGGAGATCGCGGCCGGGGCCGGCTTCGACTGGCTGCTGATCGACGGCGAGCATGCCCCGAGCGACCTGCGCGGCATCCTGTCCCAGCTCCAGGCCATCGCCGCCTATCCCAGCCATCCCATCGTCCGCCCGGTGGTCGGCGACGCGGCGATCATCAAGCAGATGCTGGACCTCGGTGCCCAGACCCTGCTGGTGCCGATGGTGGAGACGGCGGAGCAGGCGGCGGCGCTGGTCGCCGCCACCCGCTATCCGCCCGGCGGCATCCGCGGTGTGGGCAGCGCGCTCGCCCGCGCCTCGCGCTGGAACCGCATCGGCAGTTATCTGGACGAGGCCGACGGCGAAATCTGCCTGCTGGTGCAGGTGGAATCAGCCCGCGGCCTGGAGAATCTCGACGCCATCGCGGCGGTGGAGGGGGTTGACGGCGTCTTCTTCGGCCCGGCCGACCTGTCGGCGTCGCTCGGCCTACGCGGCCAGCCGGGACATCCGACCGTGCGCGCAGCCATCGAGGACGGCATCGCCCGCACCCGCAAGGCGGGCAAGGCCGCCGGCGTGCTGGCGACCGACGAGACGCTGGCCCGCGCCTATCTGGCGGCCGGCGCCCTGTTCGTCGGGGTCGGGGTGGACACCACCCTGTTCGCCCGCGCCGCCGCCGACCTTGCCGCCCGCTTCCGCAAGCCGACTTCCGAACCGACGACCTCTCCGACGACGGCCACTCCGGCGCCCGGCGGCTACTGACCGCCCCCGCCCCGCAGGATATCCATCGATGATCGATTTGACCGACAGCACCCTGCTGCGCGAGCGCTGCTTCGTGGCCGGCACCTGGATCGAAGCCGACGATGGCGGGTGCACCCCCGTCACCGACCCGGCGACCGGCGCCACCATCGCCCATGTTCCCCGCTGTGGCGCCGAGGAAACCGCACGCGCCATCGCCGCCGCCGAGGCCGCCTTCCCCATCTGGCGAGCGGAAACCGCCGGCCGCCGCGCCGCCCTGCTGCGCCGCTGGTTCGAGCTGATCCTGGAGAACCGCGAGGATCTGGCCCTGCTGATGACGCTGGAGCAGGGCAAGCCGCTGGCCGAGGCGCGCGGCGAGATCGATTACGCCGCCTCCTACGTCGAATGGTTCGCGGAGGAGGCGAAGCGCCTCTATGGCGACGTCATCCCATCCCCCCTGCCCGACCGCCGCATCGTCGTGGTAAAGGAACCGGTGGGCGTCTGCGCCGCCATCACGCCGTGGAATTTTCCGGCGGCGATGATCACCCGCAAGGCGGCGCCGGCGCTGGCGGCCGGCTGCACGATGATCGTCAAGCCGGCCGAACAGACGCCGCTGTCGGCGCTGGCACTGGCGGAACTGGCCGAGCGCGCCGGCATCCCGCCCGGCGTCTTTTCGGTGGTGACCGGGCCGGCACGGCAGATCGGTGCGGTGCTGACCGCCAGCACGGCGGTGCGCAAGCTGACCTTCACCGGCTCCACCGAGGTCGGCCGGCTGCTGATCGGACAATGCGCCGGCACGGTCAAGCGGCTGTCGATGGAACTCGGCGGCAACGCCCCCTTCATCGTCTTCGACGACGCCGATCTCGACGCGGCGGTCGCCGGCGCCCTGGCCTCCAAATACCGGAATGCCGGCCAGACCTGCGTCTGTTCCAACCGTTTCCTGGTGCAGGACGGCATCTATGACCGCTTCGCCGCCCGGCTGTCGGAGGCGGTGGCGGCGATGACGGTCGGCAACGGGCTTGAGGACGGCGTGCAGCAGGGGCCACTGATCGATGCCGCCGCCCTGGCGAAGGTGGAGGAGCTGGTGGCCGACGCCACTAGGTCCGGTGCCACCGTGGCGGTGGGAGGTCGGCGCCATGCGCTCGGCGGCACATGGTTCGAACCGACGGTGCTGACCGGCGTCACCGCGTCGATGCGGGTGGCGGTGGAGGAGATCTTCGGCCCGGTCGCTCCCCTGATCCGCTTCAACGACGAAGCCGACGCCGTGCGTCTCGCCAACGACAGCGAATACGGCCTCGCCGCCTACTTTTTCACCCGCGACCACGCCCGCGTCTGGCGCGTCGGCGAAGCACTGGAATACGGGATGGTCGGGATCAACACCGGCCTGATTTCCACCGCGGTGGCGCCGTTCGGCGGGGTGAAGCAGTCCGGCTTCGGCCGCGAAGGCTCCCGCTACGGCATCGAGGATTATGTGGAGATCAAATACCTGTGCATGGGGGGACTCTGAGATTCCGTTCGGAGAATTCGACCATGTGAAGTTGTTCAGCATGATCGGCCAATGAATCGGTGCCATCAAGCGGTGGACGCAAAAGGGAGGAAGACAATGCCGTTTCCAGAATACTTGGGCAAACCCTTCAAGAAGGTGATTTGGCGTGCCGCCCTGCTAACCGCAATTTTTGCGGGAGGAAGCGCCATGGCGGATGAGATGAGGGTCACGCTACTTGGCACAGGCAGTCCAAATCCCAATCCGCAGCGTTTCAGCCAGTCGACCTTGATCGAAGCGGGAACCGAAAAGCTCGTTTTCGACCTCGGCAGAGGCGTGACGATACGCCTTGCACAGAAGAAGGTGCCATTCGGCGCGATCACCGCACATTTCCTTACACATATGCATTCTGACCACATTGTCGGTTTGCCGGACCTGCTCCTGACCGGGCGCATCCAAGTGGAATATGGGTCTCGCAAAACGCCCATGGTGCTTTATGGACCGAAAGGGACAAAGGCAATGGCGGAGAACTTGATCAAAGCTTTCGACGAGGACATCCGCATCCGTACCGAGGATGAGCATCTTCCTCTTGAAGCGGTGATGGTCGACGCTCACGATATTGTCGCTGGAGAGGTTTACAACAAGAATGGTGTGAAGGTCACCGCCTTCGATGTGAATCATGGCGAGCATATCCGCCCATCATACGGCTATGTGGTTGAGTATGACGGCAAGAAGGTGGTGATTTCGGGGGATACCAAATATGACGAGCGCGTTGCAAACATGGCCAAAGGTGCGGACCTTTTGATTCATGAAGTCGCCGACATCGATCCGGCACTGGAAAAGCAATATCCTGGCTTCAAGGCAATCATGGCTCATCATACGCGCGCCGGAGAGGCCGGAAAGATTTTCTCAATCTCGAAGCCCAAGCTTGCGGTATTTTCACACGTTATCGTAAGAGCGGAGAAGCCGCAGCCGGGCCGCGAGGATGAAATCATCATGGCTGGAACGCGACAAACCTATCAGGGACCTGTCATTGTCGGGAAAGATCTCATGAGCTTCGTCATTGCGGATGACGTCACCGCATATGATGCAGGGGGAGTGGAGATAAAGGCCGAAAAGTGAGGGCCGACAGGGACACTTCGTCATGACGTCCCAAGCGGCGGCATCGGGTGAGCCAAGATAGCGTTCGCTCGAAGAGCCTCCGCTTGGGGAGGGAGACGAAGCCCTTGGTCTGATCGGAGGGCTTGACGGTCTCCAACCGCCAGCGCCCCCTACTCCTCCTCGCCGCCGTCCGCACCGCCCAGGCAATCGGCGAGTTCGTCGAGCAGCCCGTACAGCGTCGCCAGCCGGTCGGCGCCGAAGGCCGCGGTGATCTCGGCATAGCGCCGTTCGCTGTGAGGGGCGATCAGCGCGATCATGTCGCGCCCGGACGGCGTGATCGAGATCTGGGCCGCCCGCAGGTCGTTGTCCTCGATCCCGCGCTGGATCAGGCCGCGCTTTTCCAGCGTGCGCAGGATGCGCGACAGGCTGGGCATGCTGATGCTGCTGACCCGCGCCAGTTCGCCAGCGCGGAACTCGTCCGCAGTGGTCAGGGCGCGCAGCACCCGCCACTGCTGTTCGGTCAGGTCATGTTCGTGCAGCAGCGGGCGGAACCGCGCCATCACCGCTTCACGCGCCTTCAGCAGCGCCATCGGCAGGGAACGGCGGAAGGCGCGAATCTCGCCACCGGTCTGCCCGGCCTCTGATGCGCCCGCTACTGTGGCCGTCATTGTGGCTCCCGCACCGGGTTCGGCTGGCGTCACGGCTTTTCTGGATGGTCTGCCCAAGGCTTCAGCCTCATCTGGAAAGGGTCGGCGCATGTTTCGAAGTTTCCGGCACCATAGCGCGGCGGCGGTGCGCAGGGAAAGCGCTTGACAGTCCCGCCTGTCGATTTATATAACATGTTAAATATTAACAGATCAAGCTTCTGCGCTGCGGCCGGCATTGCCCGCCGCAAGCCGGCCCAACGAGCGCCGGCCAACCAGACACTGGAGTGAAACGCCATGGCATCCGCTTTCGAATCGAACCTCGCAACCGCAGAACGGCTCCTGACCCGGTTCAGCGAGAAGCCGCTCGGCCACTTCATCGACGGACGGGAGGTTCCCGGCCAGTCGGGCCGGCTGTTCGACAATCTGTCCCCGGTCGATGGCGGGGTCATCAACCGGGTCCATGCCGGCAACGCCGCCGATGTCGATGCCGCCGCGACCGCGGCGTTGCGCGCCTTTCCCGCCTGGGCCGCCTTGCCGGGCACCGAGCGCAAGCGCATCCTGCACCGGGTCGCCGACGGCATCCTGGCGCGGGCGGAGGAGATCGCCCTGCTGGAAAGCCTGGACAGCGGCCAGCCGATCCGCTTCATGAGCAAGGCCGCCGAACGGGCGGCGGAGAATTTTCGCTTCTTCGCCGACCGGGCGCCGGATGCCGCCAACGGCCTGTCGCTGCCGGCTGCCGATCACCTGAACTTCACTGTCCGGCAGGCGCTGGGACCGGTGGCGGTTATCACGCCCTGGAACACGCCCTTCATGCTGTCGACCTGGAAGATCGCCCCGGCGCTGGCCGCCGGCTGCACGGTGGTGCACAAGCCGGCGGAGTGGAGCCCGCTGACCGCCATGCTGCTGGCCGAGATCATGGCCGAAGCCGGCGTGCCGGCCGGCGTCGCCAATCTGGTAAACGGGCTGGGCGAAGAGGCCGGCAAGCTGCTGACCGAGCATCCGGCGATCAAGGCGGTGGCCTTCGTCGGCGAATCGACCACCGGCAGCCACATCATGGCCCAGGGGGCCCCGACGCTGAAGCGCGTCCATTTCGAACTGGGCGGCAAGAACCCCGTCATTGTGTTCGACGACGCCGATCTGGACCGGGCGCTGGATGCCGTGGTGTTCATGATCTACAGCCTGAACGGCCAGCGTTGCACCTCATCGTCGCGCCTGCTGGTGCAGAGCGGCATCCATGACGCCTTCGTCGACAGGCTGGCGGAGCGCGTCGCCCGCATCCGCGTCGGCCACCCGCTGGATCCCGCCACCGAGGTCGGCCCGCTGGTGCACGAGCGCCATCTGAACAAGGTTCTCGGCTATTGCGCCATCGCGCGCGAAGACGGCGCGACGGTGAAGGTCGGCGGCGTCCGCGCCGAGGGGGCCGGTGCCGGCGGCAACTATGTCCGCCCGACTCTGTTCACCGGCGCGCACAACCGCATGCGCATCGCCCAGGAGGAAATCTTCGGGCCTGTCCTGACCTCCATTCCCTTCCAGGATGAGGCGGAGGCGGTCGCAGTCGCCAACGACATCGCCTATGGTCTGACCGGTTATGTCTGGACCCGCGACGTCGGCCGTGCCAACCGCGTGGCGCTGAAGCTCGACGCCGGCATGGTGTGGATCAACTCCGAAAACAACCGCCACCTCCCCGCCCCCTTCGGCGGCATGAAGGCCAGCGGCATCGGCCGCGACGGCGGGGATTACAGCTTCGATTTCTACATGGAGACGAAGAACATCTGCGTGGCCCTCGACACCCACAAGGTTCCCAAGCTGGGCGCCTGATCCGGCACCGCATTTCAGTATGAGGCCGGGTGGCGCCGAACACCGCCGCCCGGCGTGGGTTATGCTCAGTTGCCGGACGGCGTCGTTCCGGTCCTTCGGGCGACCATGCCCCGGATGCGGTCCTTGATCTGCTCATCCAGTGGATTGTAGACCAGCAGCCCGAGGTCCGGACGGCCATCGACGGCAAATCCGGAAAATTCCATCTCGATGCTGCCGAGTTCGGGATGCTGGAGGCGCTTGATCCCCTCGCTCGGCGCATAGACGTCGTTCTCCTTCCAGAAGCGGGCGAAATCCGCACTGGCCCGGCACAGTTCGTCGACGAGGTCGGCAATCTCCTTCACCGCCCCGGCGCGGGCGGCGTCGACACGGAAGGCGCCGACCAGGAACCGCGCCATGCCTTCCCAATCCTTCTGCTTGGCCCGGATCGCCGGATTGCAGAACACCAGCCGCAGGATGTTGCGCTGGTCGGGGGGAAGCGTGGCGTAATCGGTCAGAACGACCGCGGCGGCCTGATTCCAGGCCAGCACGTCCCAGGTCGCCGTCTTGATGAAGGCGGGACAGGCGTCGAACGCATCCAACAGCCGTTGCAGACGCGGGCTGACGCCGTCCGCCGGCCTGTACCGCATCTCAGGCGGGCGGCCGAGCGCCAGAATGAACAGATGCTCCCGTTCCAGATCGGTCAGCAACAGGCTGCCGGCGATCCGGTCCAGCACGTCGGCCGACGGCGCTCCTCCGCGCCCCTGTTCCAGCCAGGTGTACCAGGTCGGGCTGATGTTGGCCCGTTGCGCCACCTCTTCCCGGCGCAGTCCCGGCGTGCGGCGCCGACCCGTGAAGCCGAAGGCCGCCGGATCGAGCCGCGTGCGCCGGTCCCGCAGGAAGGCGGCGAGCGTGTTGGCCTTGTCGGCTGGCTTGACGTCGGGCTGCATCGGCGATCCTGGTAGCCATTATACTAGGAAAACGTCACTACTTTAACAGGATATCACGGGGCGCCACAGTGGGGATGACGAAATTGGAAAGGTGATGTCCCCATGCGCATTTTCCTCACCGGCGCCACCGGCTTCATCGGCCGGGCGGTGCTGTCCGAACTTCTGCAGGCCGGCCATCAAGTCATCGGCATGACCCGATCCGCTGACGGCGCCCGCGCGCTGGAAGCCGCCGGGGCCGAGCCGCACCACGGTACGCTCGAGGACCCGACGAGCGTCCGAAGCGGTGCCGAAAGGGCCGATGCGGTGATCCACACCGCGTTCGACCACGACTTCTCGCGTTTCGTGGAAAACTGCGAAAAGGACCGCCGGGTGATCGGCGCGCTGGGCGAGGTGCTGAAGGGCTCCCGGCGTCCGTTGCTGATCACCTCCGGGGTCGGCATCGGCGGGGCCGGCCATGGCAGGCTCGCCCGGGAGGATGTCTTCGACGAGTCCCACCCCAATCCGCGCATCGCCTCGGAGCGGGCCGGTAACGAACTGCTGGATGCCGGCGTCAACGTCGCGGTGATGCGGCTGCCGCAGGTCCACGACACCGAGAAGCAGGGGCTTATCACCCCGCTGATCGCCATCTTCCGCGAAAAGGGTGCCGCAGCCTACATCGGCGAGGGGCGCAACCGCTGGTCCGCCGGTCATCTCAGCGACGTGGCCCGCCTCTATCGGCTGGCCATCGAGAAGGCGGAACCCGGCGCCCGCTACCACGCGGTCGGCGAGGAAGGGGTTGAGACCCGCAAGATCGTCGAAACGCTGGCGCGCGGCCTGAGGATTCCCGCGATCTCTATCCCGCAGGACAAGGCGGCGGAGTCCTTCGGCTGGATGGCGATCTTCGCGGGCATCGACATGGCGGCGTCCAGCGCCCTGACGCAAGCGACGCTCGGCTGGCAACCGCAGGGCCCTGGCCTCATCGCCGACCTGGAGGCGATGCGATACCCTTGAGCGGAGGCGTCAGCCGGCGCCCTTGAGATAGGCGCGCGGCGACGATCCCAGCACGCGCTTGAACATCGCCGTGAAGGCGGCGGGGTTGTCATAGCCGAGGTCGAGCGCGACCGCGGTGACAGCCTCCCCCGCCACCAGCCGCGGCAGGGCGGCGGCAAGGCAGGCCTGCTGGCGCCATTCCAGGAAGCTCAGCCCGGTTTCCCGCCGGAACAGCCGGGTGAAGGCGCGCCGGCTGACCGCCAGTTCGTCGCACCATTGCTCGATCGTCTCATGCACCGCCGGCCGCCGAAGAAAGCGCCGGCAGCGCTCGGCCAGGGCCGGGTTCGTCGGGAAGGGCACGGTGAGCGGCTGGGCCGGCAGATGCTGCATCTCGTAGCGGATCAGCGCCATCACCGCGCCGTCATGGCTGTCCGGGTCATAATCGGCCGGGACATCCACGGCGCGGGAAATCAGGCTGCGGATGAAGGGCGAAAGCCCGACGACCTGGCAGCGGTCCGGCATGCCACCGGTCAGGTCCGGATCAAGGTAGAGGCTTTGGGTGGTCACCGCCCCGATCATGCGGACCTCGTGCATGATGCCGGGCGGGATCCACAGGCCGAAGTCCGGCGGCACCACCCAGCGGCCTTGGGGCGTCGACATGATCAGCACCCCGGTGATGCCGGAGATCAGCTGACCGCGCCGGTGCCGGTGGAGCGGCAACGTGCCGCCGTCCGGATAATCGTGGGTGGTGGCGAGCAACGGCCGCTGGACGGCATCGATCTCGTCGACGCGGACATTTCTGACCATGGCCCGATCTCGTAGAAAACTGGCCTGACCGCGGTGGCGGGCCTTCTCTGCCGACCGTAGGCTTACGGTGCATTGAACGCAACATGCCGGGCGATCCCGGACCGCCCCCTCCTTCAGGGGGAGGTCCGGACCCAACGCCTGAGGCGGAGAGAAGAGGGTATGCCCCCGTGACCGACACCACCATGAGCCGGCCCGGCGCCGGCTCGACGGCCTTTTCCATTCTGGCCGCGATCAGCACCTGCCACCTGCTCAACGACATGATCCAGTCGCTGCTGCCGGCGGTCTATCCGATCCTGAAGGATGAGTTCGGCCTCAGCTTTGCCCAGCTCGGCCTGCTGACCTTCGTCTATCAGGTCACGGCATCGCTTCTACAGCCGCTGGTCGGTCTGTTCACCGACCGCAAGCCGATGCCCTATTCGCTGGTCTTCGGCATGGGCTCCACCCTGCTCGGGCTTCTCACGCTGGCGTGGGCGCCCGGCTTTCCGGCGCTGCTCGCCGGCGGGATGCTGCTGGGCTTCGGGTCGTCCGTCTTCCATCCCGAAGCGTCGCGCATCGCCCGCCAAGCATCCGGCGGCGCTCATGGGCTGGCCCAATCGCTGTTCCAGGTCGGCGGCAATCTCGGCTCCTCGCTCGGCCCGCTGCTGGCGGCCTTCGTCATCCTGCCGCACGGCCAGGGCAGCCTCAGCTGGTTCGCCATCGCCGCCCTTGCCGGCATGGTGGTCATGGTCCGGCTGGGAAGCTGGCAGCGGCTGAACGCCAAACCCCGCACGAGTGGCAGACAGCCGGCGCATAGGTCCGAACTGCCGGCTGGACAGGTCGCACGGGCGGTCGGCATCCTGATCGCACTGATCGTCTCCAAATACGTCTATCTGGCCAGCATCACCAGCTACTACATCTTCTACCTGATCGACCGCTTCGGGCTGTCCACCGGCGACGCCCAGCTCTGCCTGTTCGTCTTCCTGGCGGCCGTGGCGGCGGGAACGGTGATCGGCGGTCCGGTCGGCGACCGCATCGGTCGCAAGACCGTGATCTGGGTCTCGATCCTGGGCATTCTGCCCTTCACCCTGGCCCTGCCCTATGTCGGCCTGACGGCGACGGTGGTCCTCAGCGCCGTGATCGGGCTGGCCCTGGCATCGGCCTTCCCCGCCATCGTGGTCTATGCGCAGGAGTTGCTGCCCGGCCGGGTCGGTCTGGTGTCGGGCCTGTTCTTCGGGCTGGCCTTCGGCGTCGCCGGCATCGGTGCGGCGGGGCTCGGCGTCGTCGCGGACTGGCGCGGCATCGGCTTCGTCTATTCCGCCTGCTCGTTCCTTCCGCTCCTGGGGCTGCTGACCGTCTTCCTGCCGAATGTGGAGCGGCGATAGCCGGCAGGGACGGTGAAGGGTCGAGCGACCCTATGGCACAAAAGCCCGCTCTCCTGATCGGAGGCGGGCTTTTTCCTGGCTTGCAGCGGCGGGCCGGCAGGTTATTCCAGCGGATCCAACATGAAATGCCTGACCGTGTGCGACTTTTCGATCAGTTCGTCGATGGTCGGCTCATTTCGCATCGCCCGGCCGATGGC
>NZ_CAMLJP010000025.1 GCF_946480385.1 uncultured Azospirillum sp. | reverse complement strand
CTGCAGCCGCTCGGCGGCCAGACGGGTTTCCAGATCCTTGGCGAAGACGGCGAGGTCGCCCGACGCGATGATGCCGTCGATGCGGCGGTTCAGCCCGTCCAGCCCGAAGATGCCGGTGCCGGACTGGGCGGCGATCAGAACAAGCAGCAGGCCGAAGGCCAGCCACAGCCGTTTGCCGATGCGCATGTTGCTGAGGAAGGTGCCGGCTTCGGCGTTGGTACCGTCGGTGGCCATCGGTGACGTTCCCTCTTTTTCAAGGCTTCTTGTCGTTGTGTCCCGGGGGCTCGGCCGCCTGCCGCGGTCAGGTCGATTCCAGGGCGGCGCGGGGGATGGCGTCCTGGTCGACATGCTCGCCCGCGAACAGCTTGCCGACGTTCAGCAGGGTCACCATGCGGTTCTCGGCGGTGTAGAGGCCGCTGAGATATTCGGCGTCGATCAGCCCGCTGTCGACGTCGGGCGGCGGCTTGATCGCGTCATGGCCGATGGCCAGGATGTCGGAAATCGCGTCGACCAGGATGCCGCGCGTGCGCTCGCCCACCTGCATCACCACCACGACATGGCGCTTCGTCACCTGGGTAAGGCCGCCGCCGAACCGGGCGCGCAGGTCGAAGATCGGGATGATGATGCCGCGCAGGTTGATGACGCCGCGGACATAGTCGGGCAGGTTCGGCAGGCGGCTTTCCGGCGTCCAGCCGCGGATTTCACGCACGGCCAGGATGTTGACGCCATATTCCTCGCTGCCGACCGTGAAGGTGACGTATTGCTCCTCGATCCCGTTCGCGGCGCCGGCGGACTGGAGGTCGGTGCGGGAGCTGACGGGGGCGATTGCGGTGGAACTGCTCATCGCTGGGCCTCAAACCGTTTGGCGTTGACGCTGACCGGACCTGTCCGCCGGGGCGGGCAGGGACGGGGAACCGGAAGGGCTGCCGGCATCGCTGCCGGAAGTGTTGTGGCGGCTCATTTCGCGCAGGCCGGCCACGTCCAGGATCAGGGCGACCCGGCCGTCGCCCAGGATGGTCGCGGCGGCGACGCCGTCCAGCCGGCGGAAGTTGGCCTCCAGGCTCTTGATGACGACCTGCTGCTGGCCCAGCACCTCGTCCACCACCAGTCCGAGGCGGGAGCCGTCCTCCGTCTCCACCAGCACGACAAGTCCCTTGGTGGCGTCGTCGATGGCCTTGGGGATGCCGAACAGCCGATGCAGGTGGACCAGCCGCACATATTCGCCGCGCGCCATCATGACGTCGCACTTGTTGACCAGCCCATGCAGGTCGGCGGGCTTCGGCCGCAGGCTTTCCACGATGTTGGTCAGCGGCAGGACGAAGCGTTCCTCCCCGACCGAGATCACCATGCCGTCCAGCACCGCCAGCGTCAGCGGCAGCGACAGGACGAAGCGCGAGCCCTCGCCCGGCGTCGAATAGACGCCGATACGCCCGCCCAGGCTGGAGATGTTCCGCCGCACCACGTCCATGCCGACGCCGCGGCCGGACAGGTTGGACACCTGATCGGCGGTGGAGAAGCCGGGCAGGAAGATCAGGTTGTCGATCTCCTCGTCCGACAGGGTGGCTCCCGGCTGGACCAGCCCTTTCTCGATCGCCTTGGACAGCACCTTGGCGCGGTTGATGCCGCGGCCGTCGTCGGTCACCTCGATCACGATGCGGCCGGACCGGTGGGCGGCCGACAGATGCACGGTGCCGGCGCGCGGCTTGCCGACGCGCTCCCGCTCCTCCGGGCCTTCAAGCCCATGGTCGATGGAGTTGCGGATCATGTGGGTCAGCGGATCGACGAGGTTCTCCACCACCGTCTTGTCGACCTCCGTCGTCTCGCCCGAGGTGACCAGCATCACCTCCTTGCCGGTCATGGCGGCGCATTCGCGCACCAGCCGCGGCATGCGCGAGAAGACGCTGGAGACAGGCTGGGCGCGGATCGACATCACGCTTTCGCGCAGCTCGCGGGTGTGCTGGGCGAGGCCTTCCAGACCTTCCAGCAGTTCCTGGAACTGGCCCGGCGGCAGGTCGCGCAGATGCTCCGCGATCATCGCCTGGGTGATGACCATCTCGCCGACCATGTTGACCAGCCGGTCGATCTTGTCGAGATCGACGCGGATGGTGTGGGTGGTCGGCCCGGTATGGTCGCCGCCGCCGGTGCCGCCATTTGCCCGCTTGGCGCTTTCGCCGGGCTTCGCCGAGCCCGAGGTGGTGGCGGCCGGGGTGGTCGGCGGGGATGGGGGGACGGCAGGTTCCGGCAGGGTGGCGGCGGCCGGGACCGAAACCGCCTGGGGAACCGGAGCCGGTTCCACCGGGGCGATGATCGCGGGCGGCGGGGCTTCGGCGCTGATGCGGATGTCGCAGTCGTCGGCGACGAATTCGAACACGTCGTCGATCTGGGCGCGGTCGACCTGCGGGTCGGCCAGCAGCGTCACCGTCCAGGACAGGTGCAGCAGTTCGGCGTCGAGGTCGCGCAGCGACGGCAGCTGGTCCAGATGGCAGACCACCTCCGCCTCGCCCAGCCGGCGCAGGGCGCGCAGCATGTAGGTCGGTTCGTTGCCCGACAGCAGCAGTTCGGCCTTCGGGCGGAAGACGATGGTCCAGCGCACCTTGCCTTCGGGGACCGGGCCGGAGGGCGTGGAGGCCGGGTGATCGTCGCGGGCGGCCTGGATGGCGGCCAGGGCGTCGCCGAAGATGCCGGCCTCGTCATCCTCGTCGTCGGGGTAGGCCGTGGCGGGCGGAGGCGCTGCGGGCCCCTTCTCCGCCGGCGCTTCGGCCGGCGCTTCGGCCTTGCCCAGGAAGCGGCGGAGCGCGGCGACGGTGTCGTCGGTGGTGCCGGCCGGCGCCTCCGTCTCGTCGGAGGCATGGGACAGCAGGCGCGCCAGCAGGTCGTTGGCGCGGATCAGCGTGTCGACCAGCTCGGTGGTGACGGGGATCTCGGCGTTGCGCACGCCGTCCATCACCGTTTCGAATTCATGGGCGAAGGCGACGAGGTCGTTGAATCCGAAGGCGCCGCCGCCGCCCTTGATCGAATGGACGGCGCGGAAGATCGCGTTCACCTCGTCCATGTCGACCTCGCCGGGGGCGAGGCGCAGCAGCCCGGCCTCGGCGACGGCCAGCAATTCGGCGCTTTCGTCGAAGTAGGTCTGCTTGAAGCGGCTGAGATCGTCCACGGCTGTCCCTCTCCCTTCGCTGACGGCTTGCGGTCAGCCGCAGACCTTCTGGACCACCGACACCAGCTTGTCGGGGTTGAAGGGCTTCACGATCCAGCCGGTGGCGCCGGCGGCACGGCCCTCGGCCTTCTTGCTCTCGTCCGCTTCGGTGGTCAGCATCAGGATCGGCAGGGTGCGGTGGGCCGGGATGGCGCGCAGCTTGCGGATCAGGGTCAGCCCGTCCATGACCGGCATGTTCAGGTCGGTGATGACCAGATCGACCTTGGTGGTGGCGATGGCGCTCATCGCCTGCTGGCCGTCGGCGGCCTCCACCACCTCGTAACCGGCGCCGCGCAGGGTGAAGGACACCATGTCGCGCATGGTCCGCGAATCGTCCACCGTCATCACTTTCTTCTTCACGCACGCCTCCACTGCTTCAGCCAGCCGGCCAGCCCCAGATCCTCGCAGGCATCGGCGAGGACCTCCGACGGGCGCAGGATGGCGAAGGAATTTCCCTGTTCCGCCGCATCGCGGGCGGCGACGACCAGCGCCTGGATGCAGGCGACGCTGATGCGCTCCACCGCGTCCGCCTGGATGGTGAGGTCCACCGACGCCTTGAAGGCGGCGCGCAGGCTGTCGAGCAGAGGTTGCGCCATGGGCAAATCGAGGTCGCTCGGCAGGCCCAGGCGAATGCGCCCGTCATCCTCCTCCGTCCACTTGATCAGCGACACGCCACCCCTCCGTCCAATGCCGGCCCGCTCCTGCGCACTCCGGTTGCAGGAGCGACGTTGCCAGAAGGCGTCTCAAGGATTCGTTAAGCGGACGTGGTGGACTGACAGGGGATCGTTGGGAAGTTGGGGATAACCTCAGTCAAAATTGGGACATGCCGCCGGGCGCCGGTGCGGGGGCCAGTACAGAGGTATGCGGATCAGCCCTTTGCCTGGGCGATCAGCGGCCGGAATTCCGCCAGCACCGATTCGTAGACCGGCCGTTTGAAGGCGACGATCAGGCCCGGCAGTTCCTCGGCGTCGATCCATTTCCAGGCGTCGAATTCCGGATGATCGGTGTCGAGACGGATGTCGGCCTCCGTTCCCGTGAAGCGGGCCAGCATCCACATCTGCTCCTGCCCGCGCCAGCGGCCCTTCCACACCTTCCCCAGCAGGTCGTCGGGCAGGTCGTAGCGGTGGGGGGCGGCGGTCAAGGCGATGAACTCCGCCTTCGCGGTGCCGATCTCCTCCTCCAGTTCGCGGAAGGCGGCGCTGCGGGCGTCCTCGCCGTCGTCGACGCCGCCCTGTGGCATCTGCCAGTCGGCCTCCGACCCGCAGCGCCGGGCGACGAACACCTCGCCGCGGTCGTTCAGCAGCATGATGCCGACGCAGGGACGGTAGGGCAGGGCCCCACGATCAATAGGAGTGCGGTCGATGGGGGCGGTCATGCCGGGGGACTCCGTTCGAATCAGGTCTTGGTGATGAAGAAATAGACGGTCATGCCCGCCCCCACCAGGATCACCATCTTGCGCAGGACCGGCGGCGGGATGTGGCGGGCGACCGACGCGCCGGCATAGCCGCCGGCCATGGCGGCGACCAGCATGACCAGCGCCTCCGGCCAATAGACTGCACCGCCGGCGACGAAGGCCGCCACGGCGACCGCGTTCAGGCAGCCGGAGACCAGCGACTTCAGCCCGTTCATGGCGTGCAGGTCGGTCAGGCCGAAGACGCCGAGCGTCGCCAGGATCAGGATGCCGATGCCGCCGCCGAAATAGCCGCCATAGACGGCGATCAGGAACTGCACCGCCAGAACCGTGCCGTGACCGATGGTGAAGTTGCGGCGGATCCATGCCGAGGCGGTCGGGCCGATGGCGAACAGCAGCGTCGCGAACAGCAGAAGCCACGGCACGATGATCTCGAAGGTCTTCTGCGGCGTCCACAGCAGCAGCAGGGCGCCCAGCAGTCCGCCGACCAGACTGATGCCGAGGAAGGAGGGCAGGTGGATGTCGCGGATGCGGCCCAGTTCCCGCCGATAGCCGAATGCGCTGGCCAGTGCGCCGGGCGACACCGCGACGGTGCTGGTGGCGTTGGCGTTCAGCGGCGGCACCCCGGCCATGATCAGCGCCGGAAAGGTCAGGAAGCTGCCGCCCCCGGCCACGGCGTTCAACACGCCGGCGAAGAAAGCGGAGACGATCAGCAGCAGCGTCAGCATGTCACCCTACCCGAAAACCTTGCCCCGGCACTGCGGGTGCCGCGTTGCGTTTTGCACACGCCCGCCCATACCGCAACGCCGAAGTCCCACAACCGCGCGGCTTTCGCAACCCCGAACAATTCGTTAAGGTCGTCGTCCCTTCAACGGATAGAGTGTCTGGAGACCTCCATGTCCGCCCTGCTCGATACCACCGACGCCCTGCACGACCAGATGATCGCCCTCGGCCGCGCCGCCCGCGCCGCCGCGGCCGCGCTGGCGACCGTGCCAGGACCGTCGAAGGACCGGGCGCTGAGGGCGGCGGCGGCGGCAATCCGCGCCCGCGCGTCCGAGATCAAGGCCGCGAATGCCGAGGACATGGCGAACGCCCGCGACCTGTCCGGTCCCATGCGCGAACGGCTGATGCTGGACGACACGCGCATCGAGGCGATGGCCAAGGGCCTGGAGGACATCGCCGACTTCCCCGACCCCATCGGCGGCGTGCTGGCGGAATGGACGCGGCCCAACGGCCTGCGCATCCAGCGCGTCCGCGTGCCGCTGGGCGTCGTCGGCATCATCTATGAAAGCCGGCCCAACGTGACGGCCGACGCCGGCGGCATCTGCCTGAAGTCGGGCAACGCCGCCATCCTGCGCGGCGGGTCGGAGAGCATCCGCTCCTCCCGCGCCATCGCCGACTGTCTGGTCCAGGGTCTGCGCGAGGCCGGCCTGCCGGAGGCGGCGATCCAGTTGGTCCCCACCACCGACCGCGCCGCCGTCGGCCATATGCTGACGATGCGCGACTATATCGACGTCATCATCCCGCGCGGCGGCAAGTCGCTGATCCAGCGCATCGCCGACGAAAGCCGGGTGCCGGTCATCAAGCATCTGGACGGCAACTGCCACGTCTATGTCGATGCCGGCGCCGACCTGGAAAAGGCGCGCAAGGTGGTGCTGAACGCCAAGATGCGCCGCACCTCCATCTGCGGCGCCGCCGAGACCCTGCTGGTCGACCGCGCCATTGCCGACAAGGCTCTGCCGCTTCTGGTGAAGGACCTGCTCGACGCCGGCTGCGCCGTGCGCGGCGACGCGGCGGCCCAGGCCGTCGACCCGCGGGTGACGGCGGTGGCGCCGGAGGATTGGGACACCGAGTATCTCGACGCCATCATCGCCTGCGGCGTGGTGGATGGGGTGGATGCGGCAATCGACCACATCAATGCCCACAGCTCTCACCACACCGAATCCATCCTGACCGAGGATCCGGCGGCGGCGGAGCGGTTCCTGTCGAGGGTGGACAGCGGCATCGTGCTGTGGAACGCCTCGACCCAGTTCGCCGACGGCGGCGAGTTCGGCATGGGGGCGGAGATCGGTATCTCCACCGACAAGTTCCACGCCCGCGGCCCGGTGGGGGCCGAGCAACTGACCAGCTACAAGTATGTCGTGCGTGGCGATGGCCAGACGCGACCGTAAGACCGACGCTCCCCACCTCTATTCCGGCCCGCTCTATGCCGGCCTCACCGTTGGCATTCTCGGCGGGTCGTTCAATCCGGCCCATGCCGGGCACCGGCACATCAGCCTGTTCGCGCTGAAGGCGCTGGGGCTCGACCGTGTCTGGTGGTTGGTCAGCCCGCAGAACCCGCTGAAATCCGCCGCCGGAATGGCCTCGCTGGCCGACCGGATGGCGGAGGCGCGGGCGGTCGCCGACCATCCGCGGATCGAGGTCACGGCGATCGAGACCGCGCTTGGCACCCGCTTCACCGCCGACACGCTGGCCAAGCTTCAGCGCCGCTTCCCGAAAACGCGCTTCGTTTGGTTGATGGGGGCGGACAATTTGCGACAAATTCCGCGCTGGAAGCATTGGAATCGAATCTTCGACTCGGTGGCCGTTGCGGTTTTCGCCCGCCCCACCTATTCTCTTAGTGCGTTGAGCGGCAAGGCCGCCCAACGCTACACCCGTCGACGGGTGTCGGTGTCGGGGGTCAAAGGGCTGGCGCGCCGCAGGCGGCCGGCCTGGGCGTTCTTACGCAACCCCTTGCACCCGGCCTCGGCGACGGCGATCCGGCAGGCACGGGCCGCCGGGTCGTGAAACCGTTGCAAGAGGTTGGAGCCATCACCACGCACACCGAAACGGCCGCGACCGCTCCGCGGCCAGCCGCCGTTCCCCAGATCCTGGAACCGCAGGACCTGAAGGCGCTCATTCAGGCGTCGCTCGACGCCGATCAGGCGGATGACGTCACCGTCATCGATCTCGCCGGGAAAACCACCTTCGCCGATTACATGATCGTGGCGTCGGGCCGCAACACGCGGCACATCGCCGCCATGGCGATGAAGCTGGCCGAAAAGCTGAAGCAGGCCGGCGTCCGCGGCGTCGAGATGGAAGGCATGGCCCAGTGCGACTGGGTCCTGGTCGATGCCGGCGACGTGATCGTCCACCTGTTCAAGCCGGAAGTCCGGACCTTCTACAACATCGAGAAGATGTGGGGTCTGGAGCTGCCGACGCCGTCGGGCACGGCGCGGCTGAGCGCCTGACGGGCCAAGGGCGGAAACGAGAGCGGAACGAGGGCGGAGGGCCGCATCATGCGTCTGTGGCTCGCCGCCGTCGGGCGGTCGCGGGGTGGACCCACTCGTGACCTGTTCGACGAGTATGTCGGACGGCTAAACTGGCCCTTCACCCTGAAGGAGGTCGAGGTGAAAAAACGCCTCTCCTCCGACGAGTTGAAACGGCAGGAGGCCGAGCTGCTGCTCGCCGCCGTGCCGGCAGGCGCCATCGTGGTGGCACTCGACGAACGCGGCAAGGCACTGCCCAGCGAAGCTTTCGCCGCAAAGATCGGCGACTGGCGCGACCGCGGCGCCGGCGACTTGGCCTTCCTGATCGGCGGTGCCGATGGCCATGGCGACGCGGTGCGGGCGCGGGCCGACTTCCTGCTCGCCTTCGGGCCGATGACCTGGCCCCACATGCTGGTGCGCGGCATGCTTGCGGAGCAACTCTATCGCGCCCAACAAATTCTTGCCGGCCACCCCTATCACAGATCCTGATTCCCTGCGTCGCATCCGGCGCGCGGAAAAGCGCCGGAGCCGAAAAACACAAATCTCCGAGACCACAACCTTTCGAGAAAGGTAAGCGCGATGACCGAGACCAACCGACCCCGCCCCGTCGTCCTCTGCATTCTGGACGGCTGGGGCTATCGCGAGGAGCGGTCCGACAACGCGATTGCGCTGGGCGACACCCCCAACTGGGACCGCCTGTGGTCGGCCGAGCCGACGGCCTTCCTCGACGCCAGCGAGGAGGAGGTCGGTCTGCCCAAGGGCCAGATGGGCAACTCCGAGGTCGGTCACATGAATCTCGGCGCCGGCCGGGTGGTCATGCAGGACCTCGTGATGATCGACCACGCCATCGTCGAGGGCGAGCTTGAGCGCAACGCCGCGCTGAACGATCTGGTCAAGGCGATGCACAAGACCGGCGGGCGCGTCCATCTGATGGGCCTGCTGTCGCCGGGCGGCGTCCATTCGCACCAGGACCACATCGCGGCGCTGGCCGGCGTGCTGTCGCGCGAGGGCGTGCCGGTGGCGGTCCATGCCTTCACCGACGGCCGCGACGTTCCGCCGCAGAGCGCCAAGGATCAGGTCGCCGAGTTCATGGCCGACGTCTTCGAGCTGCCGGGCGTCGAGGTCGCGACCGTCATCGGCCGCTACTACGCCATGGACCGCGACAAGCGCTGGGACCGCGTCGCCAAGGCCTATGCCGCGATGACCAAGGCGGAGGGCGAGCGCGCCGCCGACCCGATCCAGGCGATCGAGCAGAGCTATGCCGCCGACAAGCATGACGAGTTCATCCTGCCGACGGTGATCGGCGATTACGCCGGCATGAAGAACGGCGACGCCATCCTGATGGCCAATTTCCGCGCCGACCGCGCCCGCGAGATCCTGGCCGCCTATGTCGACCCGGCCTTCGACGGCTTCCCGGTCGACGGCGCGCCGAAGCTGGCCGCCGCCGTCGGCATGGTCGAATATTCGTCGGCGCTGGCGAAGCTGATGACCACCATCTTTCCGCCGAAATCTCTCACCAAGGTGCTGGGCGAGGTGGTTTCCGAGGCCGGAATGAAGCAGCTGCGCATCGCCGAGACGGAGAAGTACCCGCACGTCACCTTCTTCTTTAACGGCGGCGAGGAGCGGGTCTATGAGGGCGAGGACCGCATCCTGGTGCCGTCGCCGAAGGTCGCCACCTACGACCTGCAGCCGGAGATGTCCGCCGCCGAGGTGACCGGCAAGCTGGTCGGCGCCATCGATTCGGGCAAGTACGACCTGATCGTCGTCAACTTCGCCAACCCCGACATGGTCGGCCACAGCGGTATGCTCGACGCCGCCATCAAGGCGGTGCAGGCGGTCGACGGCAGCCTGGGTCAGGTGGAGGCCGCGGTGCGCCGCGCCGGCGGCACCATGCTGGTCACCGCCGATCACGGCAATTGCGAGCTGATGAAGGACCCGGAGACCGGCGGCCCGCACACCGCCCACACGCTGGACAAGGTGCCGCTGATCCTGATCAACGGCCCGGCCGGCGCCCGGATCGAGAGCGGCCGTCTGGCCGACATCGCGCCGACACTGCTCGACCTGCTGGGCCTGCCGAAGCCGGCCGAGATGACCGGCCGCAACCTGCTGGTCCGCACCGCCGCCCGCGCGGCGGCGGAGTAACGGATGGCGGCGGGCGTTCCCTTTGCGCTCGTGTCCCCCTCTCCCCCCCGGGGAGAGGGTCGGGGTGAGGGGGGCGCGTGGCGTGAAGGTGCAAAAGGATTGGGGTGTAGCTCAGCTTTTCGACTTACGTCCCGCCACGAATCCCCCTCACCCAGCCCTCTCCCCGGGGGGGAGAGGGTATCCGCTGGGGAGAGGGTATCCGGGGCGGGGGAAGGGTTTGTTAAAGGCTTCGTCATCGTTGCCGGCCTGATCCTCGCCCAGCCGGCGAATGCACAATCGGAAGCGCCCAAGGACACGCTCAAGCGCGTCGAGCAGCAGCTTCAGACCGGCAAGCAGCGCCAGCAGCAGTTGGAACGCCAGTCGCAGGCGCTTCAGACCGAACTCGACGATTTGCGCGGCCGGCTGATCGCGCTGGCCGATCAGGCGCGCGGACAGGAACAGACGCTCGACCAGTTGGAAGAGTCGCTCGCCGCGCTGGAGGCGGAAGAGCGCGAACGTTCCGCCGGGCTCGACGCCGAGCGGCAGCAGATCGCCACCTTGCTGGCCGCCCTGCAGCGGCTGGCGCGCATCCCGCCGGAAGCGGCGCTGGCCCGGCCGGAAAGCCCGGTCGACACGCTGCGCTCCGCCCTGCTGCTGCGCGATGCGGTGCCGGCCCTGAAGGCGCGGGCCGACGCGCTGGCCCATGCGCTGACCGCGCTGGCTGATACCCGCGGCAAGCTGGTGGACCAACGGGCGAAGGCGCTGGCGGCGCGGGTGGCGCTGTCCGAGAAGCAGGACGAGATGAACCGCCTGATCGCCCGGCGCGAGGAGCTGTCGCGCCAGACGGAGGAGGAACGCGTCCAGGTCGGCCAGCGCATGGCGGACCTGTCCGGTCAGGCCACCGACCTGCGCCAGCTGATGGAGCGGATCGAGGCCGAACGCCGCGCCGCCATCGAGGCTGCCGCCCGCCGCGAAGCCGAACGGCGCGAGGCGGAACGCAAGGAAGCCGCCCGCAGGGAGGCGGAAAAGCGCGAGGCCGAACGCCGCCTCGCCGCCCAGAAGGAAGCGGAGCGCAAGGCGGCCGAACGCAAGCTGGCCGAACTGCGTGCCGCCGAACAGAAGATCGCCGAACAGAAGGCCGCCGAGGAAAAGCGGGCGAAGGACGAAGCGGCCAAGGAAGCGGCGCGGGAACGCGAACTGGCCGCGAAGTCTCCGGACGGCCCGCCGGCGGTCGCCGGCATGGTTCTGCCCGCCGCCGGCAAGCTGACCACCCGCTTCGGCGAAGCCGACCGCTTCGGCGCCACCAGCCGCGGCGTGACGGTGCAGACCCGCCCTGGTGCGGCCGTTGTGGCGCCGCGCGGCGGCACGATCGTGTTCGCCGGCCCGTTCAAGGGCTATGGCCTCATCTTGATCGTGGAACACGGCAACGGATATCATAGTTTGATTGCGGGTTTGGGCCGGATCGACACGGCCGTCGGGCGTAAGGTGGCCAGCGGGGAACCGCTGGCGGTCATGCCGTCGGACGGCAATCCGGATCTCTATTTCGAGCTGCGACGAAACGGCCAGCCGATCAACCCGCAACGCGGGTTCGGCGCCCCGGAGGGGAAAGGACAAGGGTAGATGAGGATGATCAAGCGCGCCGCCACGGCGGCTGCTCTGGTGTTTCTGGGCGCCGGCGTCGCCACCGTCACCGCGCAGTCCAGCAATTCGTCGGACACCTACCGGCAGCTGAACCTGTTCGGCGACGTCTTCGAGCGCGTCCGCGCCGAATATGTCGAGCCGGTCACCGACGAACAGCTGATCGAATCGGCGATCAACGGGATGCTGACCTCGCTCGACCCGCATTCGAGCTATCTGAACAAGAAAAGCTTCCAGGACATGCAGGTCCAGACCCGCGGCGAGTTCGGCGGGCTCGGCATCGAGGTGACGATGGAGAACGGCCTGGTGAAGGTCGTGTCGCCCATCGACGACACCCCGGCCTTCCGCGCCGGCCTGCAGCCGGGCGACCTGATCGTCCAGTTGAACGGCGAGGCGGTCATGGGCCTCAGCCTGAACGAGGCGGTGGAGAAGATGCGCGGCCCGGTGGGCAGCGAGCTGAAGGTCACCGTCCGCCGCGGCGAGGCGGGCGAACCCTTCACGGTGTCGCTGACCCGCGCCGTCATCAAGGTGCAGTCGGTCCGCTACCGCACCGAAGGCGACATCGGCTACATCCGCATCACCAGCTTCAACGAGCAGACGCAGAGCGGGCTGGAGAAGGCGATCTCCTCCATTCAGCAGCAGTTGGGCGACAAGCTGAAGGGCTTCGTGCTCGACCTGCGCAACAATCCGGGCGGCCTGCTCGATCAGGCAGTCTCGGTGTCCGATACCTTCCTGGATAAGGGCGAGATCGTGTCGACCCGCGGTCGCCGGGCGGAGGAGGGCACCCGCTTCAACGCCAAGCCGGGTGACCTGATCAAGGGCCTGCCGATGGTGGTGCTGGTCAATGGCGGTTCGGCCTCGGCCTCGGAAATCGTCGCCGGCGCCCTGCAGGACCACAAGCGCGCGATTATCATGGGCACCCAGAGCTTCGGCAAGGGATCGGTGCAGACCATCATCCCGCTGCCCGGCCATGGCGCCATGCGCCTGACCACGGCGCGCTACTACACGCCGTCGGGCCGCTCGATCCAGCAGCTGGGCATCACCCCGGACATCGAGGTGCATGTCGCCAAGGTGGAGGATCTGGACAAGAACGTCGTCCGCCGCCGCGAAGCCGACCTGAAGGGCGCGCTGGTCAACCCCGACGCCAGCAAGGCGCCGCGTCCGGCCACCACCAACCCGGCCGCTCCCGGCACTCCCGCCGCCCCGAACCCGGCGGCGCCCGCTCCGGGTCCGGGGGCCGGTGCGGCTCCGGGTGCTGCGCCTGCTCCGGGTGCCTCTCCCGCTCCGGCGGAGGGTGCTGCGGCGGAGGGGGCGGAACAGCCCTTCGACTTCCAGCTCGCCCGCGCGCTCGATCTGCTGCGTGGCGTCGCCCTGTTCCAGCAGCGCGCCGCGGCGCGCTGACCGGAGCAACCGACGGTGAAGGCTCCCGCCCTGCTGGGTCGTTTGCGGTTCGATGTCCGGGGTCTGCGCCCCGGACTCGGCTGGCTGCGCCGTTTCCGCCGCAATGGAGGCGATTCGGCGGGACGGCCGCGCAAGCCGTTGTCCAAGCCGTTGCTGGCTGCCGTCGCCCTGGTGGCGGTCGCCGGTGGCGGGCTGGCCGGCTGGCTGGCCTTGAACGGCGAGGCGACGCGGGAGACCTGGCGGGCATCGATTCCGGCGGCGACGGTCGCGGTCGCTCCGCTGCCGCCGCCACCGGTGCCGGAACCCAAGGCCGCCGCACCGGCGGCGCCATTGCCCACCGACGCCGCCCCGCTGCCTCTGCCGGGCGTTCCGGCGGCGGCGGTGACGCTGGTTCCGGCGCCGGTGCCGGGACTGGTGGAGGACAGCCGCAACGGGCCGCTGCCGCGCATCGCCCAGGATGGGCGCAAGCCCTGGCAGGTCTATGCCCGGCCCTTCCCGGCGACCGACAAGCGGCCGCGCATCGCCATCGTCATGTCCGATCTCGGGCTCAGCGGCGTCACCACCGGCAATGCGCTGGCGAAGCTGCCGCCCGGCATCACGCTGGCCTTCCTGCCCTATGCCGAGCGGCTGGACGACTGGGTCGAGCGGGCCCGCACCAAGGGTCACGAGGTGATGCTGTCGGTGCCGATGGAGCCGCTGAACTATCCGCGCGACGATCCCGGTCCGAACGCGCTGCTGACCATGCTCGGCCCCGACCGCAATGTCGAACGGCTGGAATGGTCGCTGGGCAAGGCGGTCGGCTATGTCGGCATCACCAGCACCACCGGCAGCAAATTCACCGCCAACCCGGCGGCGATGCAGCCGGTGATCGACGTTCTGAAGGCGCGCGGCCTGCTGCTGGTCGATTCGCGGGTCAATCCGAAGAGCGTTGCCGGGCCGCTCGCCAATCTGGCCGGCGTGCCGCGCGCTCTGGGAGATCGCGTCATCGACCGCGACCTGTCGCGCGGCGCCATCGACGACCAGCTGCGCGAACTGGAGGAGCTGGCCAAGACCAACGGCGCCGCCGTCGGTTTCGCCTCTCCCTATCCGACGACGATCGAGCGCCTGAATCTGTGGCTGACCTCGCTGGCCGACCGTGGCATCGCGCTGGCCCCGGCGTCGGCGGTGGTCAACATCCAGAAATAGCGGCTGCTACCGCACCACCCGATGCGACAACGCGCATCGGGTGGCTTTCCGTGTGCGGCTTGCCTGATTGCCTCCTTTGCGCGAATATCTCGACCAAATTTCGAATTGGTGGAGAGGGCGAATGTATCATCCCGAAGCGCTGGAACCCATCGTCGCCTTCCTGCGCGGAATCGGCATGCAGGTGGAATATGGCGAAGGCGGGCGCGACGGCTTTCTGCCCGGCGTGAACATCCATGCCGGCGCGCTCCATGTCGATCCGGAGACCCTGAAGGGACCGGGCGACCTGTTGCACGAGGCTGGCCATATCATCGTCATGCCGCGCCAGTACTGGCCGCTGCTGAACCGCAATGTGCAGACGGACATCGACACCATCCTCGCCGACCAGACAGCGCGCGACGGCACCGCCGACCCGATCCTGACCCAGGCCGCCCGCCAGGGCGAGTTCATGTCGCAGGCCTGGTCCTATGCCGTGGTCCAGCATCTGGGCCTGCCGCAGGAATGCCTGTTCTTCCCCGGCTCCTACCAATATGACAAGTTTGAGGGCACCCACCCAATGCAGGCCTGGATCGAGCAGGGGACCCATTTCGGCCTGATCAATCTGGCGCAGGCCGGCTTCACCGGCTATGCGGGCATGTTCGCCCATATGGGCAACAACGGGCTGGCGCCGTTCCCGCAGATGGCGCGCTGGACGTTGGATTGAGGGGGCGCGTTCGGCGGAAACCCCTCACCCGCAAAGCGCATCCCAATCCAGCGACCCCGGATCCTCGACCAGATGGTCGACGGCGTCGAAGACCACGGCGGGGTGCTGGGGCCAGGCGATGGTCAGCATGCCGGCGGCCTTGGCGCTGCGGGCGCCGGTGGGGCTGTCCTCGATCACCGCGCAGGCTTCCGGGGCCAAGCCCAGCATCTTCGCGGCCAGCAGGTAGGGCTCCGGATGGGGCTTGCCGTTGGCGACGTCCTCGCGGGCGATGCTGAAGCGGAAATGCGGGATCGACATCGCACGCATGTTGGCGTCGACGATCATGCGCCCGCCGTTCGACACGCAGGCCTGCGCCAGACCGCGCGCGGCAAAGGCCTCCACCAGGGCGAAGGCACCCTCGCGCGGGCGCACCCGATGGACGCTGGCGACATACTGGGCGTTGATCTCGTCGGCCCAGGCGTGCAGGTCGATGGGGAAGGGGCGGCGAGCGTGAAGCGCGGCGTAGATCTCGCGGAACGCCACGCCGTGCATCGACCGGCAATCCTCGTCGCTCAGTTCATGGCCATAGCCGCGGCAGACCTCGACGGTGATCTGCTGGTGCCAGGGTTCGCTGTCCATCAGCGTGCCGTCGATGTCCCACAGGACGGCGCGGATCGGGGTACGCGACATCACGGTCACCGCACCACCAGATCGTCGCGGTGGATCATCTCGTCGCGCCCCTGATAGCCCAGGATCTCCGGGATCTCGGTGCTCTTGTGGCGCAGGATCCTGCGGGCGTCGTCGGCGCTGTAGGCGACGAGGCCGCGGGCGACCTCGCGCCCCTCCTGCGTACGGACGATCACCACGTCGCCGCGGTCGAAGTCGCCCTGCACGGCACTGACGCCGGCGGGCAGCAGGCTGGCGCCGTGCGATAGGGCGCGCGTGGCGCCGTCATCGACCACCAGCACGCCGGTGGCGTTCACATGGCCGGCGATCCAAGCCTTGCGGGCGCTGGTCGGCTCGGCGGAGGGGAGGAACCAGGTGCAGAGCGCGCCGCCATCCTCCGGCCGCTTTTCCAGCGCCGCCAGCGGGTTCATGCGCTTGCCCTTGGCGATGACCATGCGGCAGCCGGCCGACAGGGCGACGCGCGCCGCGGCGATCTTGGTCACCATGCCGCCGCTGCTGTAGCCGGGGGGCGGCTCGCCGGCCATGCCCTCGATTTCCGGCGTCAGTTCGCGCACGGTGGGGATATGGCGGGCGTTCGGGTCCTTGCGTGGGTCGGCGGTATAGAGGCCGTCGATGTCCGACAGCAGCACCAGCGTGTCGGCGCTGACCATCTGCGCCACGCGGGCGGCCAGCCGGTCGTTGTCGCCGAAGCGGATTTCCGCGGTGGCGACCGTGTCGTTCTCGTTGATGACGGGAACGGCGCCCAGTTTCAGCAGGGTGTCGATGGTGTTGCGGGCGTTCAGGTGGCGCCGCCGCTCCTCCGTATCCTCCAGCGTCACCAGGACCTGGGCGACGGTGACGTCGTGGCGGGCCAGCGTTTCCTGATAGGCGTGGGCAAGACGGATCTGGCCGGTGGCGGCGGCCGCCTGCTTTTCCTCCAGCTTCAGCGCCCGGCCGACGAGGCCCAGATGCTCGCGCCCGCAGGCGACGGCGCCGGAGGTGACGATCACCACCTCCTGCCCGCGCTTGCGGCAGGCGGCGACATCGTCGGCCAGCGCGTCGAGCCAGTCCCGGCGGATTTGCCGGGTCTCCCCATCGACCAGAAGGGCCGAGCCGATCTTTACGACCAGCCGGCGGGATTCGAGAAGGGTAGGGGCGTCAAGCGCCATGGCGGGAGGTTCCGTCCGTATCGTCGTTCGAACCGTCCTCTTCGTCCTCCGGCTCGTCCGCGTCAAGGACTTCGTCCGAGTCGCTTTCCAGCTCCTCGCCCTCTTCGAGAACGCCCTCTTCGAGGTCGTCCTCCTCGAAGTCCTCGTCCTCGAGATTGTCTTCCTCGCCGCCGACCCACTCGCCGGTTTCGTCGTCCCACTGCATCTCGCTGTCGTCGGGCAGCTTCTGGCCGACCGGCGGGCGTGGGATGGACCGGGTCGCGGGGGCGTGGATGACCTCGGGTTCTTCCGACTTGGACTCCTTGATGACCGTCAGCAGCCGGTAGAGCACCTGCTTCACGCCCTGGCCGGTGGCGCCGGACAGCACCATGACCTCGGCGCCCGATGCCTCTTCCAAGGCTGCCTTCTTCTCCTCGATCTCCTCGTCCAGCAGGGCGTCGGCCTTGTTCAGCCCGATGACCTCCGGCTTGTCGGCGAGGTTGCCGCCATAGGCCTCCAACTCGTTCCGGATCGTGCGGTAGGAGGCGACGACGTCGTCGGCCGTGCCGTCGATCAGGTGCAGCAGGATGCGCGAGCGCTCGACATGGCCGAGGAAGCGGTCGCCCAGCCCATGGCCCTCGTGCGCGCCCTCGATCAGGCCGGGGATATCGGCGATGACGAACTCTTCGTCACCGGCGCGGACGACGCCCAGGTTGGGGGCCAGCGTGGTGAAGGGATAGTCGGCGATCTTCGGCTTGGCCGCGGTGGTGGCGGCCAGGAAGGTCGACTTGCCGGCATTCGGCAGGCCCAGCAGGCCGGCATCGGCGATCAGCTTCAGCCGCAGCCACACCCACTGTTCCTGCCCCGGCCAGCCGGGGTGGAACTTGCGCGGCGCCCGGTTGGTCGGCGTCTTGAAGTGCGCGTTGCCGTGCCCGCCGTCGCCGCCGCGCAGGAAAACGCGGCGCTGCCCGGCCTCGGTCAGGTCGCACAGCACGGTTTCCTGGTTCTCGTCCAGGATCTGGGTTCCGACCGGCACGCGCAGGACGACATCCTCGCCGCGCGCGCCGTTGCGGTTGCTGCCCATGCCGTGATGGCCGCGCTGCGCCTTGAAGTGCTGCTTGTAGCGGTAGTCGATCAGCGTGTTCAGGCCGTCCGCCGCCTCGATGATCACGTCGCCGCCGCGACCGCCGTCGCCGCCGTCCGGGCCGCCGAACTCGATGAACTTCTCGCGCCGGAACGCGACGGCACCGGGGCCGCCGTCACCGCTCTTCAGGAAGACCTTGGCTTGATCGAGAAACTTCATCGGGGAACCTGCCCGTAAACGGAAGGGAAACCGGCGGCGGGACGGCACCGGACTGAAAACGAAAATCGGGGAGCCGGTCGCCCGGTCCCCCGATTTTATCCCACAAGCGTGCTGGCCTGCGACACAGGCCGCGCAACGACCTTAGAGGTTACTCGGCCCGATCACTCGGCGGCGACGGCCGGAACTTCCTGGTCGTTGGCCGGAACGACGTTCACGAAGGTGCGGCCGTTCGAGCTGTGCTTGAAGTAAACTTGGCCATTGGCCATCGCGAACAGGGTGTGGTCGCGGCCGATGCCGACGTTCTCGCCCGGGTGGAACTTCGTGCCACGCTGACGGACGATGATGTTGCCGGAGACGACGCTCTCGCCACCGAAACGCTTCACGCCGAGACGGCGACCGGCGGAGTCACGGCCGTTGCGGGACGAGCCGCCTGCCTTTTTGTGTGCCATGGGGTGTTGCTCCTAAACTGAAGATGCGCCTGGAAGCCCGACCGGAGAACCCGGATCAGGCCACGCCGTTGATGCCGGTGATGCGCAGGACGGTCAGGTCCTGGCGGTGGCCGTTCTTGCGGCGGTAGTTCTGGCGGCGCTTCTTCTTGAAGACGATGATCTTCGGGCCGCGGTCCTGGGCGACGACCTCGGCGACGACCGAGGCGCCGGCCACGGTCGGGGTGCCGATGGTGGTGTTGCCTGCGTCGCCGACCATCAGCACGTCATCGAGCGTGATGGAGGCGCCAGCATCGGCCTCGAGCTTCTCAACACGGATCACGTCGCCATTGGCGACCTTGTACTGCTTGCCGCCGGTGCGGATCACTGCAAACATTGTCGTCACTGCCTATGTCAAAACAAACGGCGGGCTTCTCGCCCACCGTTCGATGCGCAAGCCCGTTCATGGGAGCGACGATCTATACTCAGGAGGGGCTAAGAGTCAACAGGGTTGCGGGCCAACGCCTTCGCATTTTTCTGCAAAAAAGGCTTGCACGGCCGAAGGCGTTTATATAGGTTCCGCCCACCCCGCCAAACGGGGCAGCGGATGGGTGGCAGAGCGGTTGAATGCACCGCACTCGAAATGCGGCATACCCTCACGGGTATCGGGAGTTCGAATCTCCCCCCATCCGCCATTCTCTCTCTTCTGAGAGAGGGAAGATAGCACAAAGCGCCAGCCGGATCGGCTAGGCGCTTTTTTCATGCCCGGATGCCGACTCGGCCGGTCGGGTTTCCCCTTTTTCGCCGCTCCGTCGCGATGGCCGTTCCCCCGGCTGGTTTGTTGGTCATGTCAACGCCAACGCCCAGATAACCAACGCTCAAGATCCCTGTGGTGCGATCCGCCAGGGGTGCGACCGGAGGGGTGCCGCCATGAACACGCTCAGCCGCCGTGATGGATGCCTGCGATTCTCCTATGTGGTCGAGGGCGGACTGCGCGTCGAAGGGACGCATGATCCGGCGGAGCAGGTGCTGATCCTGAAGGTAACGGCGCCGCAGGGACAGGTGATTCATATGGATGCGATCCCCTGCGACGATCCCCGGGTCATCCTGGAGGCCCTGCGCGAGTGGGGCGAGCCGCCGGAAGAGGTGCGCGATGCGCTGCCGGCGTTGGGTGGCAACGCGATCCTGCTGGAAACGCGGCTCGGCGATTCGGTGCGGGCCTCGGTTCGCCGTCACGGCATGAAGGTAGAGGTCGTCTTCATCGACGCCGACGGCCGGCGGCTGGCGGAACTGCGCGCCGGCAGCCTCGAGGCGCTCGACGCCAAGGCCGGCGGGCTGCTGCGCCTGTCGCAGCGGACCCGCGCGGTGCTCGGCGCCTGGCTGTCGGCCGAACCGCTATGGTTGGCGGCATTTCTGCTGGGCGGGCCGTTCCTGGGCGCTTTGCTGATCGGATTCGGGGCGCAGGTGTCGCCGGAGCAGGTGTTGGTCACCGCCTATGCCGGGGCGGCCGGGCTGGTCGCCGCCTATGAGCTGATGCGCGCAGGCTACGCGGAGTGGGTGCTGGCGCCCCCGGACAGTTTTCCGCGGCTGTGATGCCGCTCCGGCCGGCAGGTCGGTAAAAAGCATTTTATCAGCATTGCTGATCTTCCGTTTGACGGAAAAACAACGCCCGATGCTGTGGCTCCGGTTCCGCCCGTCCGACCATCGCCCCGCCCATGACCGGGCCAAACGACTGGGAGGACACCACATGACGCAGACTCGATACTGGATTGCCGGCTGCGCGATTTCCCTGCTGTGCGCGGGCACGCTGTCCATGGCGTCCGCCGCGGACCCGGCATTGGAAGGGGCGGTGCGCAAGGCGGTCAGTTCGCAGGCCCAGAGCTGGCTGTCCGATCCGGCGGTGGTCGGGGCGGTGAAAACGCAGAATGCCAAGCATGCCGGGATCGCCCAATCCAAGATCGACGAGATGGACAACCAGTGGAAGGCGGCGGCCAAGGCCGGCGGCGCCAACCCGGCCTTCGATGCGGTCTCGTCAAACGCGGTGTCCAAACAGCTGAAGCAGGTCGTGGCGGGCAGCAACGGCCGGATCGTCGAAATCCTGCTGATGGACGATCATGGCCTGAACGTCGGCCAGACCGCCGGAACCTCCGACTACTGGCAGGGTGACGAGCCGAAATGGCAGAAGGTCTTCACCGGCAGCGCCGACCTCTACATGACCGATCCGGAGAAGGACGACAAAAGCGGCGCCATGCTGACCGAAGCCAGCGTCCCAGTGTTGGACCCGACCGGAAAGCAGAAGATCGGCGTCGCGATGATCGTGCTGGATACCGCGAAGCTGGGACAATAGGCGCCGCGAACACCGACGGATCGGCAAAGAAAACGGCGCCCCGGATGGTCCGGGGCGCCGTTCTCATGTCCGCATCATGGGCGGACGAACCGCGTCAGGCCGCCTGCTGGGTCAGGGCGGGAGCCGGAGCCTCGACCTCCACCGACTGGGTGCCGGCGGCGGTGACGATCGGAATGCTCCGCGGCTTCATCGCTTCGGGTACCTCGCGCGCCAGTTCGATGTGCAGAAGGCCATTCTGAAGAGACGCGTTGGTCACCTTGATGAAATCGGCCAGCTGAAAGCGGCGCTCGAACGCGCGCCCGGCGATACCCCGGTAGAGGAATTGGCCGGTCGGCTCGTCCTTCTTAGCTTTACCAGTGACGGTCAACGAGTTCTGGTGGGCGACGATGTTGAGGTCGTCGATCCCAAAGCCGGCGACGGCCATGGTGATCCGATACGAATCCTCGCTCAGCTTTTCGATGTTGTAGGGCGGATAGGACGCCGCCTCGTCACCGGTGGTCGCGGTCTCCAGAAGACGCGACAGGCGGTCGAAACCGACGGTGGAACGGAACAGCGGCGAAAGGTCGTAGCTACGCATGACATATCCTCCGAAAGAGCGATACGGCCGTCGAGGACCACGGCATTGGTCGGTCCTCTTAGGGCGGGTTGGTGGCGGACCCCGTATGGGCATCCGCCGGACGAGCGAGAGATAATCGACGCTTTTCCCCGTTCAAGAGGGCGGGCACACAAAGACCGGTCAATCCCCGCCTGGGGTTGCCGGGTGCCGCCCGGTCACCAATTGTTAATCAGTTGCGGCAAGGCTCACGCTAGGGCCGTAAGTCCGCAGGAGGGGGCCGACGACCATGACTTCGCACACCTTCTTCTTCAACGGTCCCTACGACGAGACGATGGCGCTCTTGATCGAGGCGCGCAATTACATCGCCTATCATGATGCGGCCGAACACCGGAAGCTGCCGCCGCAGGTGCGTCTTCAGATCTCCTACGAATCCATGCGGGTGACCAGCCGCCTGACCCAGGTGATGGCGTGGCTCTTGGCGCAGAAGGCCGTGCATGCCGGCGAGATGTCGAAAGAGCAGGCGGCGAGCGAGGATTTCGCGCTGTCCGGCGGCGAAATCTGTTCCGATCCCAGCGGCCCCGACAACGAGGATTTGCCGTCCGGCCTGCGCAGCCTGCTGGAGCGCAGCCACAGCCTGTACATGCGCGTCCACCGGCTCGACGCCATGGTCCGCGCCGATGTGGAGCGCGAGGCCGCCGCGGCGGTGGGGTAGGACGGTCGCCACGGCATGCGCAAACGAAAAGGGCGTCCGAACCGGTCGGACGCCCTTTTCGCATCGGCAGGATAGAAGTGCGGTAACGCTTACTTCTTGAGGCCGAAGTTCGCGAAGCGCTTGTTGAACTTGGCGATCTGCCCGCCGGTGTCCAGCAGCTTCTGCACACCGGTCCAGGCCGGGTGCGACTTCGGGTCGATGTCGAGGCGCAGCGTGTCGCCCGGCTTGCCCATGGTGGAGCGGGTCGTGAACGAGCTGCCGTCGGTCATGACCACGGTGATCTCGTGATAGTCGGGATGGATGTCAGTCTTCATGGCCGGGGTTCCTGCAAAGCGAGCGGCGTCTATACCAAAACCCCCTCACCGGCGCAACCCCGGAATCTCGGCTTGTTCGCGATGTCCGCGACGGGCTTCGCGGCCATTTTCCGGGCAGTTTCACCGGACTGTCGCCTTGTTGGCGTCCCCGCACGGCGCTATATGCCAGCGATCCGCATCAATAACCCCAACAGACAAGCGGGAACCGCGTGGCTCGCCAACCCTCCCCCGACATGATCGCCGCCTCCGCCCGTGGCGAGGCGGACACCCGCCGCCGCGACCTTGGACCGCTGCGCCGTCTGGTGCCGTTCCTGCTTCCCTATAAGTGGCGGATCCTGGGCGCCATGTTGGCGCTGACCGTGGCCGCCGGCACCGTGCTGGGGCTGGGGCAGGGGATGCGGGTGCTGATCGACCAGGGCTTCGCCGGCGGCGACACCTCGCTGCTCGACCGGGCGCTGCTGGTGCTGCTGGGGGTGATCGCGCTGATGGCGGCCTCCACCTATGGCCGCTTCTATCTGGTCAGCTGGATCGGGGAGCGGGTGGTCGCCGACATCCGGCGCGCCGTCTACGACCATGTGCTGACCCTGTCGCCGGGCTTTTTCGAGACGACCAAGACCGGCGAGATCCTGTCGCGCCTGACCACCGACACCACCCTGCTGCAGGTGGTGGTCGGCTCGTCGGCCTCCATCGCGCTGCGCAACACGCTGCTGTTCCTGGGCGGCACCGGCATGCTGCTGATCACCTCGCCCAAGCTGACCGGGCTGGTGGCGCTGGTGGTTCCGCTGGTGGTGGCGCCGATCATCTTCTTCGGCCGGCGGGTGCGCAAGCTGTCGCGCGACAGCCAGGACCGCATCGCCGATATCGGATCTTTCGTGGAGGAGACGCTGGCCGCCATCCGCACGGTCCAGGCCTTCACCCACGAGGCCATCGACCGCGCCCTGTTCGGCCGCCGCGTGGAGGAGGCCTTCGACGTTGCCATCCGCCGCGTGCGGGTGCGGGCGGTGATGACGGTGATCGTCATCGTGCTGGTGTTCGGCGCCGTCGGCATCATCCTGTGGATCGGCGGCCATGACGTGGTCGCCGGGCGGATCACGCCGGGCGAGCTGTCGGCCTTCGTCATCTATTCCGTGGTGGTCGCCGGATCGGTCGGCGCCATCAGCGAGGTGATCGGCGACCTCCAGCGCGCCGCCGGCGCCACCGAGCGGCTGTTCAGCCTGTTGTCCGTCGAGTCGGAGATCCGTGCTCCCGCATTGCCGAAGCCGCTGCCGGTGCCGGCGGCGGGTGCGCTGTCCTTCGACGCCGTCCGCTTCCATTACCCGTCGCGTCCCGATTGGGCGGCGCTGGAGGGTTTCTCGCTGGATGTGAAACCGGGCGAGCGGGTGGCGCTGGTCGGCCCGTCGGGCGCCGGCAAATCGACGGTGTTCCAGCTTCTGCTGCGCTATTACGACCCGCAGGCCGGTTCGGTGCGGCTCGACGGGCTCGACGTGCGCGACGCGGACCCGGTGGAGGTGCGTCGCCGTCTGGGACTCGTGGCGCAGGACCCGGTGGTCTTCTCCGCCAACGCCTGGGAGAACATCCGCTACGGCCGGCCCGACGCCTCGGACACCGAGGTGCGCGCCGCCGCCGAGGCCGCCCACGCCCTGGACTTTCTCGATGCGCTGCCGGAGGGATTCGACACCTTCCTGGGCGAGAAGGGCGTGCGGCTGTCGGGCGGCCAGCGCCAGCGCCTCGCCATCGCCCGCGCCATCCTGCGCGACCCGCCGGTGCTGCTGCTGGACGAGGCGACCAGCGCGCTCGACGCCGAGAGCGAACGGATGGTGCAGGACGCGCTCGACCGGCTGATGCATGGCCGCACGACGCTGATCGTCGCCCACCGGCTGGCGACGGTGCTGAACGCCGACCGCATCGTGGTGATGGACCAGGGCCGCGTGGTGGAGACCGGCACCCATGGCGAACTGGTGACGCAGGGCGGCCTCTATGCGAGGTTGGCGGCGCTGCAGTTCGACCGCGCGGACGGGGTGGCCTGAGGGGAATATCTGGCGAGGCGTCGACGCTTCCATCGAACCGCGCTACCCTCCTGCCATTCCCAGCCCTATGAGGCAGTGCAATGGCGCGGATATCGGCGGGCCGCCTGATGGCGGTGATGGTGAAGGAATTCATCCAGATGCGGCGCGACCGACTGACCTTCGCCATGATGGTGGGGGTGCCGATCCTGCAGCTGATCCTGTTCGGCTTCGCCATCAACTCCGACCCCAAAGCGCTGCCGACGGCGGTGCTGGTCGCCGATTCCAGCCCCTTCGCCCGCACGCTGGTCGCGGCGATGGAGAATTCCCGCTATTTCGCCGTCACCCGGACTGCGGCGTCGGAAGCCGAGATCAACCGGCTGCTGGCGGAGGGGGAGGTGCAGTTCGCCGTCACCATCCCCACCGGCTTCGCCCGCGACCTGCAGCGCGGAACCCGCCCGGTCCTGCTGGTGGAAGCCGACGCGACAGACCCGGCGGCGACCAGCAATGCCCTGTCGGCGCTGTCCACCATCGCCCGGCAGGCGCTGAACCCCGACCTGACCGGGCCGCTGGCCGGCTTGCGTGCCGGGCCGGACCCGGTGGAGCTGCGGGTCCATCGCCGCTACAACCCGGAGGGCATCACCCAATACAATGTCGTGCCCGGCCTGATGGGGGTGGTGCTGACCATGACCATGGTGATGATGACGGCGCTGGCCGTCACCCGCGAGCGGGAGCGCGGGACCATGGAGAATCTGCTGGCCATGCCGGTCCGGCCGTTCGAGGTGATGCTCGGCAAGATCGTGCCCTTCGTCGTCGTCGGCTATGTCCAGGTTCTGCTGATCGTGGTGGCGGCACGGCTGCTGTTCGACGTGCCGATCGTGGGCAGCCTGGGACTGCTGTCCGCGGTGCTGATCCTGTTCATCGCCGCCAATCTGGCCGTCGGCTTCACCTTCTCCACGCTGGCGCGCAACCAGCTGCAGGCAATGCAGATGTCCTTCTTCTTCTTCCTGCCGTCGATGCTGCTGTCCGGATTCATGTTCCCGTTCCGCGGCATGCCGGGCTGGGCGCAGGCGGTGGGCGAGATTCTGCCGCTGACCCACTTCCTGCGCATCGTCCGCGGCATCCTGCTGAAAGGGAACGGGTTCGCCGAGATCGCGGCTGAGGTGCTGGCGCTGGCCCTGTTCCTGACGGTGGTCACGGTGGTGGCGTTGAAGCGTTACCGCCAGACGCTTGACTGACCGCCGGGGACTGCCCCCATGCACTGATAGCCTTCAGGCGGCCGACAGATACTGGAACACCGCCCGCCGGCTGTCGTAGGTCGTGCCCTTCTCCATGACGAGGTCGAGGCCGCCGCCCTGGAACCGCCGATTGGGATCGACGAAGGCGGAAACCAGAAATTTCTTCGGCACCGTCAGATTGAACTGCGCGATGCCGTGCTTGGATGCCGGATATTGATCGGCCGGCCCCATCGTCTGGTCGTGGCCGATCACCGGGACGATCTTGGCAAGGCGCCGCTCCCCCGTGGCCGGGATGTCGCCGGCGATCTTGCGGGCAAGGCCGTTCACCCCGGCGACCCCGAATTTCTGCTCCAGCGAGCCTTGCACCGTCTGCCGTGCGCCCTCCACCGCGGGGTCGTTGCTGGGCAGGCCGTATTTACCGCCGGACAAATGGGTATAGCCCAGGAACTGGAACTCCCCGGCAGCCATCGGTTCCTTCAGTAGCAGCAGGTAATAACCGCGGCTGAGGCGCCCACGGTGGAACCCGATCAGATCCTCCAAATGAATAGGATCACGGTTGATAATATCGATCAGCCGGGTCAAGCAACCGCGGACGCTGACGATATCGCCAATACGGTAGCTCATTGTCGGTGGCATTTTATCGAATTCCTTATTGATGATGGTTTGACGTTTCCATTGCTAATAACGGGCTGTCAATATTCGCTGCGGCTAGTCCGGTTAGCCAGGGTGGAGTGCTCCCATGCGGCTATGAAGCTCGACCGGGACCATCGGACGCACCCCGTATGGATCGGGCTGGGGCCTGACCGTCCGGTTGTGCGGTCCGGATGCATCCTCCATCATTCCTTAACCACGGATCCGCTATAGCGGTGTCGACCGCGGTGCCGGAGACGGCGGGGGGACGGATATGGGGAATCTTGCGGGGATTCGTGCTTTCGGGGGGCGTGCCTTCAGGTTGATTGCATGCGTCGGACTGGTGGCCGCTCTGCTGGCGGCCGGCGATGCCAACGCCAAGTCACGGAAGAAGAAAAAGCCGGTTCCGATCCCGGCTTATGCCACCAGCGTCGCCTGGGGGGCGGTGACCGGCCCCTCGCTGGGGGCGCCGAGATCCATCGGCGGTTACGCGGCCGGCTGCATCGCCGGTGCCCACGCCCTGCCGCCGGAAGGCGTCGGCTATCAGGTGATCCGCCTGTCGCGCCAGCGCAACTTCGGCCATCCGGTGCTGGTCGACATGCTCCGCGATTTCGGCCAGCGGGTGGCGCATGCCGGGCTGGGCACGGCGCTGATCGGCGACGTGGGGCAGGCGCGCGGCGGACCGATGCCGTCGGGCCATGCCAGCCACCAGATCGGGCTGGACGCCGATGTCTGGCTGCGGCTGGACCTGCCGCCGATGGGCCGCGCCGGGCGCGAGCGGCTGGACGAGGTCAAGTATGTCGATTACGACCGAATGCGCGTCACCGCCGACTGGTCGGACCGGCAGGCTCGGATGATCCAGATCGCCGCCAGTGACCCCCGCGTTGCCCGCATCTTCGTCAATCCGGCGATCAAGCTGGCGATGTGCCAGCGCAGTTGGTCCGACCGCGGCTTCCTGAACAAGCTGCGGCCCTGGCATGGCCATGACGGCCACATGCACATCCGGCTGAACTGCCCGGCCGGCAGCCCGCAGTGCGAACAGCAGGCGGAGCAGCCCGAAGGTGACGGCTGCGGCGACGAACTGATGTCCTGGCTGGACAGCGCCTCCCCCGCGATCGAGCATCCGCCGGGTTACAAGCCCGAGCCGCGTGTGGTCCGCAAGATGCCGGCGGCCTGCGCCCCGGTGCTGAATGCGGCGGGCACGCGCATGGCCTCCCTGCCCGAATTGGGCGCGGTTCCTGCCAAAGCCGCGCGCTGACGGGTGTGTTTCCGCGGAGAAATTTTTCCACTTGCATGCAATTAGCGTCCGTCTAACCTGAAGCTGGACGTATTCTTGCGGGCGGTGAGTTGGGGCTCGGCCGGACAACCGCAAGAATGCTGCGCCGTCCGGCGCCGGATGGGGAATTCGGCGGCGGCAGGTCGATCGGCGGATGGGGTGCCACGGCGATGACGGACAAAGGGCGATGACGGACAAGGACGGATCGTCCGGGCATGGACCGAGCCTGAAGACGCGCCTCTATGCGTGGTGGGAAGGCTATGACCTGTCCGGTCTGAAGGCGAAGAAGGGCGAAGAGCAGCCGCACCAGCCGGAACAGCCTCAGCCTGCCGCACCCGGCCCCGGCATGAACCGCTGGGGCAAGCCGCTGTGGAGCGCCACCCGGATCGAGGTGGCGGAGAAGATGTGGGGTGAGGGCTTCAACACCCCCGGCGGCGCCGACCACATTCCCTATCTGGTCAAGCCGCTGGGCCTGAACCCGGCGATGAGCGTGCTCGACCTCGCCGCCGGGCTGGGCGGCACCAGCCGCACCATGGCCGGCAAGTACGGCTGCTGGGTCACCGGTCTGGAGGCGTCGGAGCTGCTGGCGAAGGAGGGGATGGTCCGCTCCTTCAAGCTGGGGCTGGAGAAGAAGGCGCCGATCGAGACCTTCAATCCCGAACATTTCGGCTATCCCAAGCGCGTCGACGCCATCGTCTACAAGGAAGGCCTGTTCTTCGTCCGCGACAAGGAACAGATGTTCGACGGCATGGAGCTGGCGCTGAAGCCGCGCGGCCATCTGCTGATCACCGACTATATCGTCGAAGCGGATGTGATGGACGCCAAGGCGATCCAGAACTGGTGCGACAAGGAGCCGTTGACGCCGAACCTGTGGCCGAAGGACCGCATGGCGAACGCGTTCGCCCAGCGCAACCTCGACCTCCGCATCGCCGAGGACATCTCCGATACCCACCGCGGCCTGATCCTGTCCGCCATCCAGGGACTGGTCGAGCATCTGGAGAAGTTCCAGCTCGACACCCCCACCAAGCTGGCGGTGATGGAGGAGGTCGAATTGTGGGCCCGCCGCGTCGCCGCCATCGAGGCCGGCGTGCGGGTGTACCGCTTCTACGCGATCAAGCCGGCGGAGTAGGGGCGTTACGCCCCCATTCCCAAAAAACTTTTGCGCAGTCGCATTTTCTCCTTGAGCACAACGCGCGGTATGGGTACATAGAGCGCCCCGCGTGACCCCAAGTAACGCGGATGCGCTTGTGGCGGAACTGGTAGACGCGCTAGGTTCAGGTCCTAGTGGCTGAAAGGCCGTGGGGGTTCGACTCCCTCCAAGCGCACCAACACCTCCAGTGTTGGTGAAGAGTAGAAGAAATATAGTGGGGCCATAGCTCAGCTGGGAGAGCGCTACAATGGCATTGTAGAGGTCAGGAGTTCGATCCTCCTTGGCTCCACCATTTCTTCCCGCCTGTCGGGGCGGCTAATTCCCGACCAATCCGGATATTTATCAGTACAGCCACTGTGGCTATCCTGCATCAGCAGGAAGCAGACAGGGTGTTACCACCTTGGAGAGCATGGCCGAACGGGTGCCGCGCACGGATAATTGCGCCTGTCGAACCGCGAACTTTCACCTGTTCGCTTCGATTCACACGCACCAGAACCGCACGCCATTCCGATTTTCCGGAGCCCCCCGCCATGTCCACACGGATGGAACACGGGTTGAGGACGCTTGTCCTCGCCCTTTACGATGAAGCTGCATTGACGGCGGCTGCCAAGGGCCTGACCGGCCTGTTGGCCGAACGGGCGGCTTTGTACGAGGCGGCCAGCCTCGCCTCCGGCACGGCCCGTCGTGCGGTGTCCGAAGAAGAGGTGTTGCGCCTCGTGCTGTCGGCACGCCGGCTCCAGCGGCTCGGCGGCACGCGCGACGACCGGCCGCTGCTCGTTCCCGGCTTGGCGGCGACCCCGCCGGTGACTCGGGCAGCCGAGGCGATGAAGCCGCGTCGTGGCCGCCTGGCGCTGTGGGCGATGCGGTCGCTTGCACGGCATCCCTCGGCGCCGCTGATCTGACGCGCGCCGCATTCCGGAACGGGCCGCTGCCTCCTTTCGCCGCAGCGGCCCGCTTCCACTTCGATCCATTGGGGGCGGTCAATCGGGGGTGGCCCCATTCGTCGCGATTCCGACGCTCTCCGGCGAGGGGGAGCTATCGCGGATGCGCGCTGGTGCGCTGCAGCGGGACGGGTTACATACGCAAGGCTTTGCTTGCGTCGCAGTGATTGCATCGCGAGCATCCGCGCCTGCGTCGGATTGGCCTCCCCCGGAGTTGACCGTTGACCAGTGGACCGTTGACCAGCCTGCTGCCCGTCTTCTTTTCCACGCCCCGGCCCGTCGCCGCCGCGTGCCGTCCGGCTTGCCGGCGCTGACATCCGGGGATCGGAACGGGCATGCGCAGGACGACGATGAAGCCACGGGCCGATTGGCGCCCGGGTCTCCGCAAATATCCCTATGGAGTGCGCGCCATGTCGGCCGGAGCCGCTTGGCGGGAGGACACCGTCTATGAGTTCACCGCTTCGCAGATCGACCTGATCGAAAGCGTGGCGGACGAACTGCACAGCATGATCGCGGTCGCCGTGCGCCATGTGATGGAGCACAAGCTGTTCGCCTCGCTCGGCATCCGCGGCGACCTCGCGCGCATGCTGGAGGCCTCCTGGCTTGATTACTGGGCCGGCGGTCGGCGCAACGAACGGGCGGGCGGGCTCGCCGGACGATTGACGCTGGCCTATGACGGGCGCGACAGCGTCAAGCTGCTGGGCTGCAATTACGACACCTGCGAGGGGCTGTTCGCCGCCTCGCTGATCCAGCGCAACTGGCGCGAGGCGATGGCTCCCGACGCCAACCAGTTCAACGGCCTGCACGAGGCGCTGGTGGAGCGGTGGGAGGAACTGGCGACGGGTGTGCCCGGCCGCGGGCGCATGCACGCGACCTGCGCCACCCCCGATCCGGTGCGCGAGGGCGAACTGGTCTATCTCGCCGCCACCGCGGCGGAGGCCGGCATCGACACCCGCCTGCTGCCGCTGCAGTCCATTGCCTGGGACGGCCGCCGCTTCCTGGATGACGAGGGGCAGCCGATCTCCTGGCTGGCGAAGCTCTATCCGTGGGATGGGCTGGCCGACGACGGGTTCCTTCAGCGGCTGCGCAGCAGCGGCATGAGCGTGCTGTCGCCGCTGTGGTGCTGGCTGTGGTCGAACCACGGGCTGCTGGCGGTGCTGTCCTATCTCTATCCACGCCACCCGAACCTGTGCCGTGCGGCGCTGGACCCCAGCGGCGTGGCCGGGGCCGACATGGTCACCGTGCGCGCCCTGCACGGGCTGGACGGCGCGCCGAGCCGCATCATGGAACAGGGGGCGGTGATCGTCGACGACGGGGCGGACATCGGCGAGGATGTCGCAGCCCATGGCGCGATCTGGCTTGAAACCCCGCCCTGCTTCCGCGAGGAGGACACCCGCGCCGTCCTGCACGCCTGGATCGTCGGCGACAAGTGCCTGGGCATGGGGGTGCGGGAATCTGCCGATCCGCGCCTGGGTTCCGGCGTCGGCCCGGATTCGGCGATGGTCCCGCACCTGTTCAGGGGCTGATGGCGCCGTTAAGGGGCGAACGGATTCTTCAACGCCGGACCGAAGGTCGCCTTGCGGGCGGCGCGCCAGATGGTTTCCGCCGCCACGTCGTTGCCGCGGTCGGCGATGGCCATGCCGGCCACGCCCGGCTGATGGTCGAGCCAGTCACGCAGCATGTCCTCGAAACGGCCGACCTCGCGCGGGTCGTCGCTGGCAAGGGTGATTGAGACGGTCAGTTCGGTGGTCATGGTCGGTTCCTTCCGATCTGTTGAACGGCCGGTCGACCCGGCAATAAAGCCGGACCGGCACGGTGGCCGAGAAGGTGCCCCCTATGCACAGATCCAAGCCTGCGCGCCCCTATCGGCCCGCGCAATGAAAAAGGCGGGGTATGACCCCGCCTTCCGTGCCGCCCGCTTATCGGGAACGCTTTCCGCCGGACCTGTCCGACCGCCCCGTTACTTTGTGTCCGACTTGCTGCCCGGGCTGGCGATGCTGGCGATCTGCTTCTGCAGCTCGTCGATCTGCTTCTGCAGTTCGTCAAACGTCACGCCGCCCGGTCCCGCAGGCGGGTTGGTGGATGCCGGGCCGGGCTGGCCGGCCGGGCGCTGGCCGCCGGGCGTCTCGTCCGGGGCGCCGGCGGCGCCGAAGGGCGTGAACATGCGCATGGCGCGCTCGAACATCGCCATGTTCTGCTTGCTGACCTCGTCCAGCCGGCCGAACGGGAACATGCCGCCCAGCGTGTTCTGGAAATAGTCGCGCATCTGCTCCTGATTGCGGGAGAAGGCCTGCATCGAATATTCCAGATAGCGCGGCACCACCGACTGCATGTTGTCGCCGTAGAAGCCGATCAGCTGGCGCAGGAAGCTGATCGGCAGCAGGTTCTGCCCCTTGCTTTCCTCTTCCACGATGATCTGGGTCAGGACGGAGCGGGTGATGTCTTCCCCGGTCTTCGCGTCATAGACCACGAAGTCCAAGCCGTCCTTCACCATCTGGCACAGATGGTCCAGCGTCACGTAGCTGCTGGTGGCGGTATTGTAGAGCCGCCGGTTGGCGTACTTCTTGATCGTGATCGGAGCGGACTTCTGGTCTTCCTTGTCGGCCATCGCGGACTCTTTCAAGAAGGGACGTGTTCCAGGGCAGGTGTTCCGGAACACGCGGGACAGGCGGCGGAAATTGTTCCGTCATTAGGACTACTCGAAGGGATAGCAATTTGTCCAGCGTTGCGCCGCGGCATAGCGCCGCGGTTGCGTTGGTCCAGCCGGTGCAGACGGAGAAATGGAACGCGCCAGGGCCACTCCTGCCGATACCCGAAAGGTCAGGTGACCCGCCATGCCGGACTGGTCAATCCGGCCCCGTCGCCCCTATAATCCGGCCATGGCCGACCCGTCGAACCCAGACCGACCTTCCGATCAACCGTCCGGCGATCCGCCTTCCTACGAATCGCTGGCGCGCCGCTATCTGGACCTGTGGCAGGACCAGTGGATGGCCAGCGCCGCCGATCCGGAAATGGCGGATATGATGACCCGACTGTTCCAGATGATGGGGCAGGGCGCCGGGGCTTTCGGTTTAGGAACGGGCGGGTTTGGCGCCGGCTCCATGGCTGGTTCCATGCCCGGAACCGGCTGGGATCCCCGCCCGTGGCCATTCCCGAACACCAGCTACCCCCAACACGGACAGCCTTCCGATGAGCGATCGTCTGGCGGACGACAGGCAGGCGGAGGGGACTCCGCCCGGCCCAGGGACAAGGCCGGGGATGCGGCAGGGGCCGCGCCCGCTGGCCCTGCATCTGACGGCGGCTCTGGGCAGCTTGCTCAGCTCCTCGGCCGCATTGCCGCTCTTGAGGAACGGCTTGCTGCCCTGGAGTCCGGCCCTGCGGGACCGGGCGGCGGCGCTCAGGGACGAAATGTCGCAGGCCGACAGGATGACGCCGGACAGAAGGCCGGACGGAGCCCCGGCCGGGGTGGCGGGCGGCGTCGACCGTCTGACCGGTGAAGTCGACCGCGAGATTCGCCGCCGCATCGATGCCGTCCTGACCGGGATCGAGCGGTATCGCCACCACCCTTACCGCCGCGACCTGCCCGACCCGCCGGTGGTCTGGACGGAGGGCGGATCGCGCCTGCTGGATTACGGCCAGGGGGCCGGTAGCACTGGGACAGGTGGCCGGCCGGTTCTGTTCGTGCCGTCGCTGGTCAATCGCGGCTACATCCTGGACCTGTCGCGGGACAAGAGCCTGATGCGCTGGCTGGCGGCGCGCGGTTTCCGGCCGCTCCTGCTGGACTGGGGCAGGCCGGGGCCGCTGGAGCGCCGCTTCACCCTGACCGACTACATCGCCGGCCGGCTGGAGCGGGCGCTGGACTTCGTCGTGGAGGGGGTGGGGGCGCCGGTGCCGGTGGTCGGCTATTGCATGGGCGGTCTGCTCGCTGCGTCGCTGGCGCAGCGCCGGCCGCGCGCCGTCGCCGGGCTGGTGCTGATGGCCACCCCCTGGGATTTCCATGCGGAGGATGCGGCCACCGCGCGTCGGGTGGCGACCTTCATCCAGCCCTGGGGGCCAATGCTGGACCGCTGGGGCGAGTTGCCGACCGACGCGCTGCAGGCGCTGTTCGCCCAACTCGACCCGCTGCTGGCGCTGAAGAAATTCACCAGCTTCGCCCGAATGGCGCCGGACTCCCGCGCCGCGGCGGCCTTCGTCGCGCTGGAGGATTGGCTGAACGACGGGGTGCCGCTGGTGGCCGGGGTGGCGCGCGACGCGCTGGCCGGCTGGTACGGGCGCAACGACACCATGGCCGGCACCTGGATGGTCGCAGGGCTGCCGGTCGATCCCGGCGCCATCCGCGTGCCCACCCTGGCCCTGATCCCGGAGCGTGACCGAATCGTCCCACCGGCCTCCGCCCTCGCGCTGGGCGCCGCGATCCCCGGCGCCCGGATTCTGCGTCCCCCCCTCGGCCATATCGGAATGGTCGTGAGTGCGGGCGCCGAGACCGGAGTGTGGAAGCCGCTGGCCGAATGGCTTGCTGCGACAGGATAGCGCCGAGACCTTCAGCCAGCTTGCACCTGTCATGTCGCTCGACTTAAGGTAACAATCACTCCGAGCGTCCCACCAGCGCTATAATAAAACTGTCCTATTTCGAGGAGCGTTCAATGACCGAAGTTGTCATCGCCGGTGCCGCCCGTACGCCCATCGGCAGCTTCAACGGTGCTCTCAGCGCCGTTCCCGCCCACGTTCTGGGCGAGGTCGCGATCCGCGAAGCGCTGGCCCGCGCCAAGACCGACGCGGCGGAAGTGGACGAAGTCATCCTGGGCCAGATCCTGACCGCCGGTCAGGGCCAGAACCCGGCCCGCCAAGCCGCCGTCAACGCCGGCATCCCGGTGGAGGCGACCGCCATCGGCATCAACCAGCTCTGCGGTTCCGGCCTGCGCGCCGTCGCGCTCGGCTATCAGGCGATCAAGAACGGCGACGCCGATGTCATGGTCGTCGGCGGCCAGGAAAGCATGAGCATGGCGCCGCACGTCATGCACCTGCGCAACGGCACCAAGATGGGCACCGCCGAGATGCTCGATACCATGCTGCGCGACGGCCTGACCGACGCCTTCCATGGCTATCACATGGGCAACACCGCGGAAAACGTCGCCCAGAAGTGGCAGCTGACCCGCGAGGAGCAGGACGCCTTCGCCGCCGCCAGCCAGCAGAAGGCCGAGGCTGCCCAGAAGGCCGGCCGCTTCAAGGACGAGATCGTCCCGGTCACCATCAAGGGCCGCAAGGGCGATGTCATCGTGTCGGACGACGAGTATCCGAAGCACGGCACCACGCCGGAATCGCTGGCCAAGCTGCGCCCGGCCTTCTCGAAGGACGGCACGGTGACCGCCGGCAACGCCTCGGGCATCAATGACGGCGCCGCCGCCCTCGTCCTGATGACGGCGGAGAACGCGGCCAAGCGCGGCGTCACCCCGCTGGCCCGCATCGTCTCCTGGGCGACCGCCGGCGTCGATCCGGCGATCATGGGCACCGGCCCGATCCCGGCCTCGCGCAAGGCGCTGGAAAAGGCCGGCTGGACCGTCGACGACCTCGACCTGGTCGAGGCGAACGAGGCCTTTGCCGCCCAGGCCCTGTCGGTCAACAAGGACCTGGGCTGGGACACCAGCAAGGTCAACGTCAATGGCGGCGCCATCGCGCTCGGCCACCCGGTCGGCGCGTCGGGCGCCCGCGTGCTGACCACGCTGCTGTACGAAATGCAGAAGCGTGACGCGAAGAAGGGCCTTGCCACCCTGTGCATCGGCGGCGGCATGGGCATCGCCCTCTGCGTCCAGCGCGACTGAGGACAGGATGGGCCGCTTTCCGGACGGGAAGCGGCCCGCGTCGCTCAAGGCTTGGGGCATCCGCCGGACCTGCGGAGGGAGACCCGTGCCCAACAATAAAAATCCAAAGAAACCAACCAACCATCACTAAATCTGGGGAGAAGAACTATGGCTCGTGTTGCAGTCGTCACTGGTGGCACCCGCGGCATCGGCGAGGCGGTTGCCGTCGCCCTGAAGAATGCCGGCTACAAGGTCGCCGCCAACTATGCCGGCAACGATCAGGCGGCCGAAGAATTCACCGCCCGCACCGGCATCCCGACCTACAAGTTCGACGTCGCGGATTTCGACGCCTGCAAGAAGGGAATCGCCGCGATCGAGTCCGACCTGGGCCCGGTCGACGTGCTCATCAACAATGCCGGCATCACCCGTGACGGCGTGATGCACCGCATGACCTACGATCAGTGGGAGAAGGTGATCCACACCAACCTGTCCTCCTGCTTCAACATGTGCCGCAACGTCATCGACGGCATGCGCGAGCGTGGCTTCGGCCGCATCGTCAACATCGGTTCGGTCAACGGCCAGGCCGGCCAGTACGGTCAGGTCAACTACGCCGCGGCGAAGTCCGGCATCCACGGCTTCACCAAGGCGCTGGCGCAGGAGAGCGCGGCGAAGGGCATCACCGTCAACGCCATCGCCCCCGGCTACATCGACACCGACATGGTGCGCGCGGTGCCGGCCAACGTGCTGGAGAAGATCGTTGCCCGCATCCCGGTCGGCCGCCTCGGCCGTGCGTCGGAGATCGCCAAGGCGGTGCTGTACCTCGTCGACGACGACAACGGCTTCATGACCGGCTCGACCCTGTCGGTCAACGGCGGCCAGCACATGTACTGATCCCAGGCCCTGATCCCTGGCCGGGTCTCGCACCCCGGTTCATGAGTTGTGACGAAGCCCCTTTCCTGCTTTTGGACGGACCCTTGGTCCGCCGGGGGCGGGGGAGGGGCTTTGTTTTGGACAAATGAGGTCTAGGCCTTGCTGTTGGTGCTACCCAGTAGTACCGTTCGAAACGGGAGGTGACCTATGACCGTGAAGACCTCGATTTCCCTGACCGACGAGCAGGAAGCCTACGCGCGCAGCCTCGTTGAAGCCGGACACTATCCAAGCCTCAGCGCCGTCATTCAGCGGGGCCTTGAGGTGCTGCGCCACGAGACGGAAGCCCGTGACTTGGAGCTTGAAGCTCTCCGGCTGCTGATCGACCAACGCCTTGCCGGTCCCTTTGTTGATCTTGAAGCGGGGATAGCCGAGATCCGTGCGCTGAGGGGACGCAAGAGAAATGCCAGCCCATCCCTATAAAGTGCGTCTCGCGGCCCCTGTTGCCCGTGACTTCAACCTTATTGAAGCTCACCTGATTGAGGCGTATCAAGCTTTGGGCGACGATGAGGAGCGGGCGACGGACAGGGCTGCTGCCCGAGTCGACGAAGCCGCAGACTATTTGCGGGGACTAGCGGATCTTCCGTATCGCGGCACCGAGCATCCCGAGATTCGTCCTGGACTTCGCACGGTGACCAAAAACAAATTCATTATCTACTTCCGCGTCGATGACGAGCGTGCCGAGGTTCTGGTCGTCGCCGTTTTCTTCGGAGGCATGGATCACAGACGGCAGATCGTCGATCGCCTTCAGCATAGATAGCTCCTGATTTTCCTGGTCTGATTGATATGCACCGCACTTGACGGACCGGCCGCCGAGTTGAAAGTTATCGTCCGTTTCGGACGCACCACCACCACACTGGACACCCTGCGATGCCCTACACCTCGTTGCGTGACTTCATCGACCGGCTGGAGAAGGTGGGGCGGCTGGTGGTGGTGAAGGAACCGGTGTCCACCGTGCTGGAGATGACCGAAATCCAGACCCGCCTGCTGGCCGAGAACGGTCCCGCGGTGCTGTTCGAGAATGTCGTCAAGGCCGATGGCACGCGCTCCGAGATGCCGGTGCTGGTCAATCTGTTCGGCACGGTGGAGCGGGTCGCCTGGGGCATGGACCGCGAGCCGCACCAGCTGCGCGCCGTCGGCGAGACGCTGGCCTTTCTCAAGCAGCCGGAGCCGCCGGGCGGCTTCCGCGAGGCGCTGGAGCTGATCCCGCTCGCCAAGACCGTGCTGTCTATGAAGCCGAAGACGGTCGGCTCGGCGCCCTGCCAGGAAGTGGTGCTGACCGGTGACGACATCGACCTCGGCCGCCTGCCGGTGCAGAGCTGCTGGCCGGGCGAACCGGCGCCGCTGATCACTTGGCCGCTGGTGGTCACCAAGGGGCCGACCGGCAAACGCGAGGACGACTTCAACCTCGGCATCTACCGCATGCAGGTGCTGGGGAAGAACAAGACCATCATGCGCTGGCTGAAGCACCGCGGCGGCGCGCAGCATCATCACCGCTGGGCCGCCAGCGGCAAGCGGGAGCCGCTGCCCTGCGCCGTCGTGCTGGGGGCCGATCCCGGCACCATCCTGGCGGCGGTGACGCCGGTGCCCGACACCCTGTCCGAATACCAGTTCGCCGGCCTGCTGCGCGGCAAGAAGGTGGAGCTGGTGGAGTGCAAGACGGTGCCGCTGAAGGTGCCGGCCCAGGCGGAAATCGTTCTGGAGGGCCATGTCAGCCTCGACGAGTACGCCGACGAGGGGCCCTACGGCGACCACACCGGCTATTACAACTCGGTCGAGCCCTTCCCGGTCTTCACCGTCACCGCCATGACGATGCGGCGTAAGCCGATTTACCTGTCCACCTTTACCGGCCGCCCGCCCGACGAGCCGTCGGTGCTGGGCGAAGCGCTGAACGAGGTGTTCATCCCGCTGCTGATCCAGCAATTCCCGGAGATCGTCGACTTCTGGCTGCCGCCGGAAGGCTGCTCCTACCGCATCGCGGTGGTCAGCATGAAGAAGGCCTATCCCGGCCACGCCAAGCGCGTGATGATGGGCGTCTGGTCCTTCCTGCGCCAGTTCATGTACACGAAATGGGTGATCGTCGTGGACGATGACATCGACGCGCGGAACTGGAAGGACGTGATGTGGGCGATCTCCACCCGCATGGACCCAGCCCGCGACATCACGGTGATCGAGGGCACGCCGATCGACTATCTCGACTTCGCCAGTCCGGAATCGGGACTTGGCGGCAAGGTCGGCCTGGACGCCACCAACAAATGGCCGCCGGAGACCAAGCGCGAGTGGGGCGAGAAGCTCCACATGACCGATGAGGTCGTGGAGAAGGTCAGCCGCAAATGGGACCTGTACGGGCTGCCCGGCAGCGGAAAGCCGATCTGGAAGTGAGGTGAGTGCCCTCTCCCGATCTGGGTCGGGAGAGGGACGCAATCACCGCCGCGGGTCGCGGCTCAGGCCCTTGGCCTGCAGCTCTTCGAGATATTCGGCCCACAGGGTCTCCTGTTCGGTGCCGATCTCGTAGAGGTATTTCCAGCTGAAGATGCCGCTGTCGTGCAAATCGTCGAAGACGATGCGGATGGCGTAGTTGCCGACCGGCTCCAGCCGCATGATGCCGACATGGCGGCGGCCGGCGACCGTCTGCTTCTGGCTGGGGTTGTGGCCCTGCACCTCGGCGGACGGGCTGACAACGCGCAGGAACTCCGCCGGATAGGAGAAGGTCCGGCCGTCGTCGAAATCGACCTCCAGCTGCTTCTCCTCCTTCTTCAGGCGGATTTCGGTCGGCCAGTGGACCGTGCCAAATCCATCTTCACTCATCGCTGCGACCCCGCCTTGTCCAGGCTGCGGGCCTCGTCGATCAGCATGATCGGGATGCCGTCGCGAATCGGATAGGCCAGACCGGCGCGCTCGCTGACCAGCTCGGCGCGCTCGGCGTCATAGCGCAACGGACCCTTGGTCAGCGGGCAGACCAGGATCTCCAGCAGCTTCGGGTCGACGCGGGCGTTGGTTTTCGCTTCGCTGCTCTTGTCCTCGGGCGTCGCCATCTCGTGTCTCGTAATGATTGGAAGAAGGGCGGTGATTGGAAGACCGTCAATGTTTGGGCGGCGGACCGTCCCCGTCATGGCTGTCGAGAATGGCCATCTCGACCAGTCCGATCAAGAGCTTCCCGCGTTCCGCCAGGGTCGGCGCCTCCAGCAGCGCCTGTTTCTCGCCGGGCGTGAAGGGGCAGATCATCGCCAGCGAGTTGACCAGCCGCTCGTCCAGCGTCGATTCGATGGATTTCCAGTCGACCGACAGGCCCTGGACGCGGAAATAGGTCTTCAGCGCGCCGAGCAGTCGGTTGCGGTCGATGTCGCCGCAGGCCTCGGGTTCCAGGTCGGCACGGAACGGGCGCCAATCGGGAACCACCCGCCGGTAACCGCGCGCACCCTCCACCTCGCGTCCGATCTCGAACCGGGCGACTCCGGTCAGGGTGATCAGGAAGCGGCCGTCGTCGGTCTCGGCAAAGCTGGTGATGCGGCCGGCGCAGCCGCAGGAATAAACGGCCGGCTCGCGCTCCCGCCCGACGGGGTCGAGCGGCTGGACCATGCCGATCATGCGGCCGCTGCCCAACGCGTCCTCGACCATGGCGAGATAGCGCGGCTCGAAGATGTTCAGCGGCAGCCGCGCCCGCGGCAGCAGCAGAACGCCGGCCAGCGGGAAGATCGGCAGCATTGCCGGCAACTGGCCGAATTCGGCGTCGAAGGGGTCTATGGCGGGGTTTCTGGTCATGCCAATCAGATAGAACCCCTTCGCCGATGGAACAGCCGTCCTTTTTCCGGAAAAGCGTCAGCTGAACATCATGGCCGACAGGCGGCGGCGGGTCTTCACCGTCAGCGGGTCGGTCTGGCCGAACGCCTCGAAGAACTTCACCAGCTGCTTGCGGGCGCCGTCGTCGTTCCAGGTCCGGTCGCGCTTGAAGATCTCCAGCAACTCGTCCACCGCGGCCTCGCGCTTGCCGGCGGCGAACAACGCCATGGCGAGGTCGAAGCGCGAGGCATGGTCGTTCGGGTCGTGGGCGACCTTCTCCATCAGCTCCGGGATCGGGCCGGCGTTGGAAGCCTGCTCCGCCACGTCGAGGGCGGCGCGGACGTTGGCCAGCTCCTTGTCCTTGGCGATGGCTTCCGGGGCCTGGGCCAGCATCTGCTTGGCGTTCTCCAAGTCGCCGGCGGCGATCAGGCAGCGGATGATGCCGGCATAGGCCTGGGCGTTCTCCGGCTCGGCCTGCAGGATCTGGCTGTAGAGGTCGAGCGCGCCCTGCAGGTCGCCGGCTTCCATCATCTCCTTGGCCTGGGCGAAGGCTTCCTCCAGCATCTCGCCGGCGCCACCGCCGGCACCGGCCTGCTTGGCCAGCGCCACCAGCTTGTCGACGAAGGCCTTCACCTGCGATTCGGGCAGGGCGCCCATGAAGCCGTCGACCGGGCGGCCCTGGAAGAAGGCGTAGACCGCCGGGATCGACTGCACGCGCAGCTGCGAGGCGATCATCGGATTGGCGTCGGTGTCGATCTTCACCAGGCGCACCGCACCCTTGGCAGCGCGCACCACCTTCTCGATGATCGGGCCCAGCTGCTTGCAGGGGCCGCACCAGGGCGCCCAGAAATCGACGACCACCGGGACGTCGCGCGAGGCTTCGATCACGTCCGCCATGAAGGCGCGGTCGGTGCTGTCCTTGACGATGTCGGCGGCACCGGGAGCGGCACCGGCGGCGGGAGCGGCGGGCTTGGACCCGTTGGCGGGGGGCATGGAGAACATGGCGTGTTTCGGTCCCGTTGGTGATGCCTGGCCCATTAGGACATCCCGGTGGGCCATGGAGTTGCCGGTCCGGCCGCTGGCGGTCCGGACCCTGATCGTTGCCGACATATGTGAGCGCGCAAGCCGGCTCAAGCAAGCATTGCATGGGCAAGCATTGCGTGGAAACAGCCGCCCCGCCGGTCAGTCCGCCCTGTCGTTCTCTGCGCGGCCGAACTCGACGATCGCCGGTTCGTGGCCGCAGGCGCGGATGAAGCGCAGCAGGTCGTCGCGCCGGATCGCCGTGGTGCGGTCGTTCAGCAGCGGATGATAGTTCAGCAGCTCATGCTCCATCATCGCCTGCTGCAGGACCACGCGGACCTTGCGCTCGCTATCGTTGACCAGGGCGAAGGGCGTGACCGACCCCGGCCGGATGCCGAGGAAGCGCCAAAGCCGTTCCGCCGAGGCGAAGGACAGCCGCGCCGACCCGATCACCTTGTCCAGCCGGTTCAGGTCGACCTTGGCATCCTCCAGCGCCACCACCAGCCAATGCTGATCCTTCTTGTCCTTCAGGAACAGGTTCTTGCAATGGCCGCCGGGCAAGGCGCCGCGCAGGGCCTTGCTCTCCTCCACCGTGTGCAGCGGCGGGTGGCTGTGCGTGGTCGCCTGGATGCCCAGCGCGTCGAGCCGCGCCAGCAGCTGGTCCGGAGAGGTCGGCAGCGGCGCGTCGCCATCTGGCAGGGAGGCGCCCGGAAGGGGGAGCGATGCGGTGTCCATGACAGCCCTTTTACCGGCTGTGCGGAAAATCGTCCAGCCGGTGAAAAAATCTGAAACAAGGCCCTTGCATTGCGTCGGCTGATGAGTATAGTCCGCCGCACACCGCCGGACGGCACTGATAAAGCGCTGAACGACGGTACGGAGCGCGGGCGTAGCTCAGGGGTAGAGCACAACCTTGCCAAGGTTGGGGTCGAGGGTTCGAATCCCTTCGCCCGCTCCAGTTTTCTCCGGTCTTTGTACCGGAGCATGCGATCTCAAAAGGCCGGACCTTCGGGTGCCGGCCTTTCGCATTTTTGCACCTTGACGATTTGCGCATCATGCCAGCCGTGACAGCGCCGCCCGCGAGCCGGAGGCCCGGTTGGACGGCACATGGTCACTGCATGACCTAATCAGAATTGCGGGGAAAGCACCCGGGCGCCCTGCCGCGCATCCGCCCAGTCGCGCGCGGTCGTCGGGCGGCCGTCGGCGTCGATCAGGCCGCGGGTGAACAGTTCCTCGGCGTGGCGGATGAAGAAGGCGGCGGTGCTCGACCGCTCCCAATGCTCCATCCAGTTCTGCTCCAGGAAGGCCAGGATCCCCGGCTGGCCCAGTTCGACCTCCCACAGCACGCCGAGCAGGGAGGTCTGCTGCTCTTCGTGCATGCAGTCCTCGAAGCACAGGCGCTTGTCGGCGCGTGCCTCCTTGCGGGCGGTGGTCTCCGGGCCGGGACCGAGGCCGTAGTCGATCAGCGTCCGCCGCTCCGGCGTCGCGCACAGCCAGTGCGCCACCTCATGCACGATCACCGTCGCCTCGACATCGGTGCGGATCACCTTGCCGTCCCACATGAAGGAGCGGCTCGGCGGTTCGTCCAGCGTGTCGATGCCGTGGGCATGGGCCAGCCGCACCGCGTCCGCCCGATGGGCCGGCGTGTCGACGCCGCCGCCGGGCTCGTCCGCCGGCCGAACCGGCCAGGTCGAGGCGATGCGGCGGAAGGCGGCCCGCGCTTGGGCATGGCCGTCCAGATGGGCGTCGAAGGCGGCGATGGCCTTCGGCATGTCGTCGATGGCGATGGGGGTCAGGATCATCGCGCCTATGTGCCCAAGGGGGCGGCGGGGCGCAAGGGGAAAGTAACCGGCCAAAGGAGCAGGGCTGCCTGCCAGAAGAAGGGCGCCGGCAAGCCCCGGTCCATTCGGGTCCTGCCGGCGCCACAACTGTCACCGCAGCGCTGAAGATCGGTGCCGTTTCTTACGCGGCGCGCATTTCGGCCAGGAAGCGCGACACGAAGCCGCGCAGGTCGGTCGCCTCGTGGTTCAGCCCGTCGGCGGCGGTCAGCACCTCGCGCGAGGCGTCGCCGGTGGAGGCCGCGGCCTCCGACACGCCGGCGATGTTGCCGGACACCTGCTGCGTCCCGCGCGCCGCCTGCTGGACGTTGCGGCTGATCTCCTTGGTGGCGGCGCCCTGTTCCTCCACCGCGGCGGCGATGGTGGTGGAGATGTGGTTGATCTCCGCGATCACCCGGCCGATCTCGGCGATGGCGCCGGCGGCCTGCCGGCTGATGTCCTGGATGCCGGCGATCTGGCTGCCGATCTCCTCCGTCGCCTTGGCGGTCTGGCTGGCGAGGTTCTTGACCTCCGACGCCACCACGGCGAAGCCCTTGCCCGCCTCGCCGGCGCGCGCCGCCTCGATGGTGGCGTTCAGGGCGAGCAGGTTGGTCTGGCTGGCGATGTCGGTGATCAGTTGCACCACCTCGCCGATGCGCTGGGCGGCGTCGACCAGACCGCGGACGGTGCCGTCGGTCTTCTCGGCGGTGGCCACCGCCTGTCCGGCGATGCGGGTGCTTTCCGCCACCTGCCGGCCGATTTCGGAGATGGAGGCGGTCAGTTCCTCCGTCGCGGCGGCCACCGTCTCCACGTTGCCGGTAGCGTCAAGGGAGGCATTGGCGACCGCATCGGCCTGCCGGGTGGTCTGCTCCGCGGTGGCGGACATGGTCTGGGCCGTGGCCTGGAGTTGGGTCGCCGCCGCCGACACCCGGCCCAGCGCGTCCAGCACCAGCCGGTCGAACTCCTGGGTCAGCCGGTCGATGCGCTCGCCGCGGCCACGCTGCGCCGCATGGTCGGCGCGCTGGGCCTCCGCCAGCCGGTCGCTCTCGATCAGGCTGTCCTTGAACACCTGCAGGGCCTTCGCCATGCCGCCGATCTCGTCGGCGCGGTCCTGGCCGGGGATGTCGACGCTGCGGTCACCGCCGGCCAGCCGGGTCATGCGGTCGGTCATCGCCACCACCGGCCGCGACAGTCCACGGCCGATCAGCAGCGCCGTCGCCAGACCCAGGATCACCGCGACCAGCGAGGCAAGCACCATCCCGCCACGCGCCTTGTCGAGGAAGGCGCCGGTTTCCATGCCAAGGCTTTTCTGGTGGCCGACGCTGGCGTCTGTCAGTTGCTCCGCCTCCCTGGCGATGGAATCGCCGACGGGGATCAGCACCTCGTTGACCAGCCGGTCGCGCTCGGTCGTCGCCTTCACCACGGCGTTGAAGCCGCTGATGTAGACGCGCAGCATGGCGGTGTAGGACATCGCCATCTTGCGGCGGTTCATGTCGGTCAGCTTCGCCATCATCGCGCCGCCGCGGCTGGCGGCATCGGTGAACTGAGACCGGGTCTGGCTGGCCAGCGCCGGAGTGCCGTCGACATTGTAGCGCGTCGCCGAGATGCGGGCCGCCAGCATGTGGCGCAGCGCCATGCCAGCCAGATAGGCGGCGTCCGTGTCGCCCGCCGCGCCGGCGCTGTCCATGATGCCGTCCAGCGCGGTTTCCAGCCGCGGCCCGATCTCGTCCAGGTCGGCGATGGCCTTGCTGCGCTGGTCCTGGAACTCCATCATGGCGGCGAAGGCTTCCCGATACTGGGCGATTTCCTGAGCCATGTGGTCGGCGGTCTGCAGCAGGCCGGGGTCGGTGAACAGGGCGCGCGCCTTGTCGATGGTCTGCGCCGCATCCTCCGCGGTGCGGCGGACGGTGGCGCCGACCTCCGCATCGCCGGTCAGCAGGAAACGGGTGGCCTGCTGGCGCATCTCCAGCATCAGGGCCTGGATGCGCCCCAACTCGTTGGTCTGCTGGCCGAGCCGCCGGTAGGTGTCCACGGCGCCCCCAGTCTCCGACAGGGCCGCAATGCCGATACCGCCGATCAGCACCAGGAACACCAGGATGCCGGCGCTGGCCGCCGTGATCTTGCTTCCTACGGAAAAGCGATTGAAAAGGCTCATGGTAGAGGCCTCCGTCGGCACAGGGACGTTGCCCAACGCTTGTTCGGGGACGATCCGAAAAGGTCAGGCATTGCGACCTGTTTCAGAAAGCGTGCCACATGCCCCGGTATGGTGCGATTGCGTGTGCCGGCAACCGGAGGGGCACATGGATGACGTAGGGGAACGCGGTCATTCCGCCGCCGTGGAATAAACGGCAACGGCGGATGTTTGCCTGTTTCGTCGGATCGCGGCTGGCCGGCGCCCGGACGCTTTCACGGGCGGACAGACCATTTTTTGTGCCGTGGCGGTCACAGGAGAGGCATTTTGAACATCCCCCCGTATCGTGATATATGCCGAAGGGCGCAGCGGCCGACCGGGGTCGTCGCCGATCCCTTCATCTCCCGGTCCCTGACGCATTGACCCGACGGCTGGCCATGTCCATTCCCGACGCGCCCCTTTCCGCGGCTTCTCCGGAGGTCCGCACCGCTCCCGTCCGCCCTGAGGGCGAGGTCGCTCCATCTGCGAACCGGCCTCCCGCCAACCGGTCGGGCCGTCCGCGACGCGGTTGCCTGTCGGTCGTCATTCCCTTCTACAACGAGGGGTCCAACATCGAGGCCCTGTTCGCCCGGCTGGTCCCGGTGCTGGACGGGCTGGACATGGATTGGGAAGTCGTCTGCGTCAACGACGGCAGCCGCGACGATACCATCGACCGACTGCTGGACGTCCATGATCGCGAACCGCGGGTGAAGGTGGTCGATCTGTCGCGCAATTTCGGCAAGGAACTGGCGCTGTCCGCCGGCTTGAGCCACACCACCGGCGACGCCGTGGTGCCGATGGACGCCGACCTGCAGCATCCGCCGGAGCTGCTGCCGGCCTTCATCGCCAAATGGCGCGAGGGCTTCGACGTGGTGGTCGCGGTGCGCCATGCCCGCGTCGGGCAGAGCCTGAAACACCGGCTGTTCGCCCGCCTGTTCTACTGGGTCTTCGACCACCTGTCGGAGATCAAGCTGCCGCGCGAGGTCGGCGATTTCCGCCTGATGGACCGCCGCGTCGTCGAGGTCATCAACCGGATGCCGGAGCGCACGCGCTTCATGAAGGGCATCTTCGCCTGGGTCGGCTTCCGTCAGGCCGCGATCCCCTATGAACAGGGGGAGCGCGCCGGTGGCGACACCAAATGGGGCTTCGTCAAGCTGCTGCGCCTGTCTTTCGACGGGCTGACCGCCTTCTCCACCTTCCCCCTGCGGGTGTGGAGCCTGGTCGGCATGGCGGTGTCGGGTTTCGCCTTCGTCTACATCCTGGTCCGCCTGATCCGCACGCTGATCCACGGCATCGACGTGCCGGGCTATGAATCGCTGCTGGTCGCCGTGCTGTTCCTGGGCGGTATCCAGCTGATCACGCTGGGCATCATCGGCGACTATCTGGGCCGCGTCTTCGCCGAGGTGAAGGGCCGACCCTTGTTCATCGTGCGATCGGCCCACGGCTTCGGCCCGGCGGATGGCCGGGAGGAGCAGGAGTTCGATCCCGTCAGCGGAACGGTGGGGCGGGAGCCGCGCCGATGAGCGTCGAGACCGGCCTGCGCGGCGATGGCGATTCCACCTCCACCCGCCGCCCCGCTGTGGCGACGGCGGCGCCGTCCACCGCCGGCGCCGCCGGCGCTGTGCTGCCACGCGGCGAGGCGGCCTTGTGGGACGGGTTGTCACGGGCGCTTCTGCTCGGCCTGCTGATCCTCGCGGCGCTGACCTTCCTCAGCTACGGCATCAGCACGGACGAGGAGGTGCAGCACATCTACGGCAAGAAGCTGCTGTCCTATTACCTCAGCGGCTTTCAGGACCGGTCTGCCTTCCATTTCAAGGATCTGGCCTATTACGGCGGGCTGTTCGACCTCGTCACCGCCGTGATCGTGCCCTTCTCTCCCTTCGAGGAGTATGAGACGCGGCACCTGCTCTGCGCGCTGGTCGGCGTGCTGGGCATCGCCGGGACATGGCGCTACACCCGGCTGCTGGCCGGCCCGCGTGCCGGTTTCATCGCCGCGGCGCTGCTGTCGCTGAGCGGCGTCTATTACGGCGCCATGTTCAACAACACCAAGGACGTGCCCTTCGCGGCCGGCATGGTGTGGACGCTCTATTTCGCCACCCGCATCCTGAAGCAGATGCCGCGGCCGAGCCGCAGCGCGGTGCTGAAGTTCGGGCTGGTGCTGGGCCTGACGCTGGCGATCCGTGTCGGCGCGGTGCTGGCCGGCTTCTATCTGGCGGTCGCCATGGCGATGCATTTCGCGCTGGTGACACAGCAGGAGGGCCGGCGCTGGGCGCTGGTCGATGCGCGGCGCGCCTTCCTCAGCCTGTGGCCGGCGATTCCTGTCGCCTATGTCATCATGGCGGTGTTCTGGCCCTGGGTGGTGCAGCGGCCGTTCCGCAATCCGCTGGAGGCCCTGCGCGTCGTCTCCCATTTCCCCATCGACATCCAGACGCTGTTCATGGGCGAACTGGTCCATTCCAACGCGCCGCCGGCGCTCTACCTGCCGGTCTATCTGGCGGTGAAGCTGCCGGAGGCGGTGGTGATCGGCGTCGGGGTGGCGGTGGCGATGGCGGCGGTCTGGCTGGCGCGCGGCGGCTGGCGGCGGACCGGCGCCTTCACGGTCGTCCGCTACACGCCGCTGGCTCTGGCGGGATTCCTGCCGATCCTGCTGTTCGTGTTGATGCGGCCGTCGGTCTACAACGGCATCCGCCATTTCCTGTTCCTGGCCCCGCCCATGGTGGTGATGGCGGCCATCGCCGCCGACCGGCTGTGGACGCTGTGCCAGCGCGGCGGCCGGGCGCTGGGCCAGACCTTCGCCGCGGCGATGACCGTGGTCGGCGTGGTGTACGCGTGGCAGTTGGGCGCCATGCACCCGAACCAGTACGTGTACTACAACCAGTTCGTCGGAGGCGTACGGGGCGCCGACGGCAAGTTCGAACTGGATTACTGGGGCAACTCGCTGCACGAGGCGCTGCAGGAGCTGGTCGAGTATGTCGAGCGCGAGAATGACGGTCACGCGCCGCCGCGCCAATACACGCTGACCGTCTGCGGCAACACGCTGGCGGTGCGGTTCGAACTGCCGCCCTGGCTGCGTCTGGTGAACGGGATCGAGCCGGACTGGCGCAAGGCCGATTTCTTCCTGGCCTTCACCCAGGTGAAGCGCTGCCCGTCGCTGCTGGACGGCCATCCGATCCTGGAGATCGCGGCCGACGACGTTCCGCTGTCCATCGTCAAGGACCGCCGCCCGCCCAGGGCCGACATTCCCACCGAATAGCCCCCGCAAACCTGCCAAGCCTGACCGGTCGGGCGGTGGCGGGGCGGTTGGGGAGTACCCCGGCGGCTCCCGCCCCGTCTTTCGCCGCATCGCCCTTCGCGGCCCTGTCCGCCTGCCGTACGTCCGCCCACTCTCTCCGTACTCTCGATTGAGGCCGGGCGGAGGCGGGGATGCGGCGCAGGCTGCTCTGGGGCGTTTTGTGTCTGCTGCTGTGGGGCGTTCCGCTCGGGCCCACCGGCGCCATCGGTCTGGACCGGAGTCCCGACCAGCTGGTGGATGACGTGACCCGCGCGGTGGAGGGCCGGCAGCCGCCGGCCGGTGCCGGCAGTCTGGTGGTCGGCGTGATCCGCGACGGCCGGACGCTGGTGATCGGGCGCGGCGATGCCGGACGACCCGACGGCGGACCGCCCGATGGGCGCACCCTGTTCCAGATCGCCTCGCTGACCAAGCCCTTCACCGGCACGATCATGGCGGAGCTGATGCGGGAGGGTCGGGTCGATCCCGCCGACCCGCTTCAGCGCCACCTGCGCCGCGTCGGCCCGGTGCCGGTCGCCCATGTGCCGGACTATGAGGGCCGGCCGATCCGGCTGCGCGACCTCGCCACCCACACGGCCGGTCTGCCCAACGTGCCGGAAACCCCGCGTTTCTCGTGGAACCGGCTGGAGGACCCGCGCAATCCCTACAAGCCGCTGTCGCGCGGCGAACTGGCGCTGTGGCTGTCCGGCTTTCACCTGCCGGTGTCGCCGGGGGTGCGCTTCAGCTATTCCAATGCCGGCATGTCGGTTCTGGGGGAGGCGCTGTCGGCGGCGGCCGGCCAGCCTTACGAAACGCTGCTGAAGCGGGTGGTGACTGACCGCTTCGGGATGCGCGACACCACCCTGCATCCGTCCGCCGAGCAGCGGACGCGCAAGGCGGCCGGCCATGCCCGCGGCCGGATCGTTCCGGATTGGGAGGCGCCGGCGATGCTGCCCGCCTTCGGCCTCTATTCCTCGGCCGACGATCTGCTGCGCTGGTTGTCCGCCAATCTCGGCGACTGCCCGGCGGGTGTGGCTGCCGGACCGGACGGTCATGGCTGTGCTCCGCCGGTGGCGGCCACCCTGGCGCTGGCGCAATCGGTGCAGGTGGACGGCCGGTCGCTGGCCGATCCGGGAAGCCTGGGCAGCGGGGCGATGGCGCTCGGCTGGTTCGTCGCCTGGGCCACGGACGGCACGCCGATCCATTGGCATTCCGGCTCCACCGGCGGCTTCAACGCCTATATCGCCTTTTCGAAGGCGCATCGCTGGGGAATCGTGGCGCTGACCAACAGCGACCCCGATCAGGTCACCGCCGACCATGTGGTCATCGACCTTGTCCGCCGTCTGGAAGCCCGCCCGGAGGTGGCGAGCCTGCCCTGAGGGCCGAAATCGATCAGTGCAGGCGGCGCGGCGGCTTGGCCGGGATCTCGACGTCGGCGCGGGCGTGGGCGATGGGGCCGGCCTGATGATGGGCAAGGCGCCAGCTGCCCTTTTCACGGGCGAACAGGTTGGTGGCTGCCAGCACGGCGTCGCCCAGCGTTTCCTCGCAGACCACCAGCGCGGTGTCGCCATGCAGGGTCACGCGCTCGTTCCGCGCCTCGACGACGATGCCGCTGGGTGCGCGCAGCACGTCACGCCAACTGGTCAGCACCGCGTCGCGCCCGAACAGGGCGGTCCAGCCGGGATGGATGCAGGAGATGGGCAGCGTTTCCGCCCACAGGGCTTCCATCGCGGCGGCGTCGCGGTTGGTGAAGGCCCTATAGAAGGCTTGGTTCAGGGCCAGCAGCGTGTCGCGGTCGGTCATGGCTTTCATCCGGGCGATGGTTCCGGGAGGACGGACGGTGCACGGCCCTGGGGGCCGCCACCGCGACCGCTTGTAAAGAAGCCATCCCGCATGGGCAAGCGCCGGTCCGGACGGATCCGGGCCGGCGCTGTGACAATGAACACCGAAAACCGGGTCAGGCGGTCAGGTTGACGCCCTGCGGTTTCGCGGCCGTGCCGGCCGTCGCCGCACCGTCCGCCGCCGCAGTGGCCTTCCCGGCCGACAGCCCTGCGATCGGCGTGGACAGGTCGAGCGTCAGGTGGGTGACGCCGTCCTTCGACGTGGTCGGCTTCAGCACCGCCAGCCCCTTCATCCCGTCGCCGCCGCCGCCCTTGGCGGCCATGTCGTTCAGCTTGCCGAGGATGTCCTTGATCTCATCCTCGCTGAAACCTTCGGAACGGACGATCATGCCGGTGGACTTGCCGGTGGCGGTGGTGGTCATGCCGGTGGCGCTGAGCGCCATGTCGCCGCCCTTGCCCAGCGACGCCTGCAGACGTTGATCGTCGCGCCGGAAGTCCAGGGTCGATTTCGCAAAGGAAATCTTGACGCTGCGGTCGCCGTCCTGGATTTCCAGGTCGATCCCGTGCGACTCGATCGACCATTGCGACTGGGTGGCCTGCATGTCCACCGACAGGTCGCTAAGGTTCAGGCCGTCCAGCTTGGACTTCAGCCCGTCGCCGAAGCCCTTCACAGCATCGTCGATGCGGTTTTGCGGAACGCCCAGCGCGCTCAGCGTATCGCCCAGCCCCTGCTTCAGCGCGTCGATGCCCTTGCCGAACATGCCGGCCAGATCCTTGCCGTGGTCCAGCGCCGACTGCATCAGCGATTGCGCCTGCTTGGCGCGGTCCACGCCGTTGTTGGCGGACGCCAGGGCGCTTCCGCCGCCTGCAGCCTGAGCGCCGGTCTTGCCGGTCATGCTGTCAAGCAGCGACTCCATCGACTGGCTGATGGTGTAGGCCGGCGACTGGGACTTCTTGTCGCCGTCCACCGGTTTCGCGTCCGATTTGGCCAGCCCGTCCTTTGCCGCGCCGGCCGTCTTTGACGAACCGTTTTGCACAGCCGTGGACAGCACCGACGGTTTGCCGTTCGGGCCGCTGAGCTCCGCGTAGTACATGGATGCCCCCGCATCGCGTTGTTTGTGCGCAAGGGAAAGCATGGCGCCGGCAACCTTTACCATTTCTTAATTTCGCGATTTTCTTTCAATAATTGAAATAAATTCGTTACCTTACTAAGTGTTGGCGACTGTGGAACTTCATCTCACGTCTTGCCGCCACTTGTTCCGTCTGCGTGATGACCTGCGACGAGCGGCGGCTTTCACCCGGCGGATGGCGCTGCTACCCTTATGGGCAAAGGACCCGCCAGAAGGAAGCCGACCATCATGACCGATCGCCTGTCCATCGCGCTCGCCCAGATCAATCCGGCCGCGGGCGACCTCACTGCGAATGCTGGCCTGATCCGTGCGGCGCGGGCGGAGGCCGCGGCCCGCGGCGCCGACCTCGTCATCTGTCCCGCGGGTTCAGTGTCCGGCACCCCGCTTCTCGATCTGGCGGCGCTTCCCGCCTTCCTCGACGCTGTGGAGGAGACGGTGCGGGCGCTGGCGGAAGTCACTGCCGACGGCGGTCCGGCCCTGCTGGTCGGCGCACCCTGGCGGGAGGGCAAGGGGCGCCACAACGCCGCGCTGCTGCTGGATGGTGGCAAGCTCGCTGCCGTTCGTTTCCAGGCCGTAACGGATGACGGCGAGATCGGCGCGCCGGAGGAGGACCGTTTCGACAGCGGTCCGATGCCCGGCCCGGTCAATATCCGCGGGGTGCGGATCGGTCTGCTGATCGGCGGTGATCTGACGACCGGCGATGTGGCGGAAACCCTGGCGGAGAGTGGGGCCGAACTGCTGGTCGCCATGCTGGCCGGTCCCTTCGCCCCCGGCCGCGCCGATGAACGGGTGCAGGCCGCCGTCGCGCGGGTGGTGGAATGCGGATTGCCGCTGGTTGCGGTGAACCTCGTCGGTGGGCAGGAGGAGCGGGTGTTCGACGGTGGCAGCTTCGCGCTCGCCCCCGGCGGCCGGCTGGTCGCCCAGGCTCCGCTATTCGCCGAACATCTGCTGCTGACCCGGTGGGAGCGTGGAACCGACGACAGTTGGGACAGTTCCGAGGCCGAAACGATTCCGCCGGCCGAGGGGACGGAGGCGCTTTACTCGGCACTGATGCTGGGTCTGCACGATGCCGTAACGAAACGCGGCGCGCCGGGCGTGGTGGTTGGGCTGACCGGCGGGCTGGACTCGGCGTTGGTCGCCGCGCTTGCGGTCGACGCGCTGGGGCCGGAGCGGGTGCTGGCCGTGCGGGCTCCACTGCCGGCCGGCGAGGCCGGACCCCTGACCGACAACTTGACCGACAGCTTGGCCGACACTGCGGAGATTGTCGAACTGCTGGGCTGCCGCCTGGATAATGTCGCGCTGGCGCCGGTGCTGAAGGCCGCCGACTCGCTGCTGGCACCGGCCTTTGCCGGCCGCGAGTCGGCCGCGGCGGCCGACCGGCTGCATGCCCGCCTTCGGGCCGCAACCCTTGCGGTATTGGCGGAGCGGATGGGCGCTCTGTTGCTATCGACCGCGGACAGGACCGACTGGCTGCTCGGCCTTGTGGCGGAAGAGACGGGCTGCGGCTATGCCGTGCTGTCCGATGTGCCGAAGACGGCGGTGCTGGAACTGGCGCGCTGGCGCAATGCCAACCAGCCGGCGGGATCGCGCGGGCCGGCGGGGCGGGTGGTTCCGGAACGGGTGCTGGCGCGCAGGTTGAAGGCCGAGACGCCGGCCGGACTGCCGCCGGTGGAGGCGCTGGACGATCTGCTGGCCGGCTTGCTCGACGGCGGGTTGTCGCCGGCCGACCTTGCCGGCCGCGGCCATGCGGCCGAGACGGTGGAGACGGTGTGGCGGCTGGTGGTCCAGGCCGAAACCGGCCGCCGCAGGGCTCCGCCGGGGCCGCGGATTTCACGGCGGACGGTCGCGCGGCTGCACCGCTTTCCCGTTGCCGGCGGATTCATCGACTTGATGTAGAGGGGGCGGGGAGGGGGATTTGTTCCCCTTCCCCCCATTCGCCTCCGCGCCGGACTCAGCCGCGCGTCAGCTTGATGATCGTGGCGATCATTCCGAAGGTCCACAGCACAGCCGGCAGCACCACCCAGGTCGGGTGGAAGATGATCGCCAGCGGCATGATGAAGATCAGCAGCATGGCCGGAAAGACGAAGAGGGGCGAATTTCCCCAGTTGCTCAGCAACCCAGCCGGGTTCTCGTCTTCACCGAGATAAGCATCGGCGGTAACCGCTTGGTCCGTCATCTCTATCACCCAAGTTTTTTGTGGTTATTCCCTGTCCCGCACTGCAGCAGGACAGGGGTTCATACGCCACGATGCTTTGGATGACCAGAGCGCGGCCTTGGCCGGCCCGTTCGACTTTGGTCGAAGGTTGGGGTCGAATGTTGGGATCGAAGGGGGGAGATTACGCAGCTTCGGTCAGCGCCAGCTGCGGACGGCGCAGGCTGGACTGGATGGTGAAGGGCGCGCGGACACCGCCGTTGAACAGCTCGGCGCATTCCAGCGCCTTCAGCACGCGTTCCTCCGGCGGCTGGCCGATGGTGGACGCCAGCGAACCCAGCGCATAGTCCGACCCGCAGCCGATGGCGTGATAGCCGCGCACCGCCTCGCCGACCTGATAGTCGGACTGCACGGTGAACAGCCGGCCTTCCAGCCCGACCATGAAGGTGCCGCCGGTTTCCACGTCGTTGGACCGGTGGGCGTAGCCGCCGTCCTTCAGACAGTTGCGGACGGCATCGACGAAGTCGACGACCATGTAGCGGAACAGGTCGGTGTCATGGTTGCGCGGCGGTACGTCCAGCCGGTAATGCAGCAGCTGGCCCATGCGGAAAGAACTGGTGAAGCCGATCAGGCTGTCGCCATTGCGGAACACCTTGGTGTCGGCGCGCACCGTGATATCCAGGCCGTTCACTCCGGCGCTGTCGCCGCCCATCCACACCCGGTCGCCGTCCACCAATCCCACAATGCAGGTCATCGCCAACCCTCGCCTGATAGAAAAGAAGCTGAGGCAAAGGGTGTGGGAAGGCGGTTAATGAATTATTGCTCAGCATTGTGACATTGCTGGTGACAAAGGAGGTATCGCTACCCCCTTCGCCGGCGGTTTTCACTTGGTCACTTCACCAGATCGACCAGAGCCTTGACAGTATTCTCCGCTCCCTCGGCGATCTGGACCAGATTGGCGTCCAGCATGTAGCAGGGCGAGGTGACGACCTTCAGGCCATGGTCGATGACGATCTCGCCATGTGTGGTGGTGCGGTGGACGGCGCCCATCGACTCCAGCGCGGCGGCGGTGCCGGAATCGTTGCCGATGGTCAACTCCACGCTCTGCTGGCCCAGGATCTTGGCCAGGATGGCCGGTGCGATGCACAGGGCGCCGATCGGCTTGCCGGCCGCGCGCATGGCGGCGACCGCGGCGACCACCTGCGGGTTGATCGAGCAGTCGGCGCCCTTGAAGGCGAAGTCGCTGAGGTTCTTGGCGGCACCGAAACCGCCGGGGAAGATCAGCGCATCGACGTCGCCGGCCGAGAACTCGCTGAGCGCGGTGATCTTGCCGCGGGCGATGCGGGCCGATTCGACCAGCACATTGCGGCTTTCGTCGGTCTCCTGGCCGGTCAGATGGTTGACGACATGGGCCTGCGGAATGTCGGGGGCATAGCACACCGCCACCGCGCCCGCCTTGGCGATGGCCAGCAGGGTGCAGACCGCCTCGTGGATTTCCGCACCGTCATACACGCCGCAGCCCGACAGCACGACGCCGATGCGCAAGCTCTTGTCCGCCATAGGATGTCTCCGAGGATTGGATTTGCCGCCAAGCTAACGCAGGCGGACGGCCGCGCCTACCGCGCCAACGGCCGCATCATCCCACCTGTTGCGCGGTGGCATCGGTTGCGGACCGCTTTCGGAAGGCGCGCCGGCCGTGCTAGGACTGCGCGCCTGTCCCGTCCGCAACCCGAGTCCAGCCATGTCCACCGCCGTCCGTTTCGCCCCCAGCCCGACCGGCCGCATCCATGTCGGCAATGTGCGCCTCGCGCTCGTCAACTGGCTGTTCGCGCGCAAGACCGGCGGCAGCTTCATGTTCCGGCTGGACGACACTGACGAGGAGCGCTCCACCCAGGAGTTCGCCGACGCCATCGCCGCCGATCTGACGTGGCTCGGCCTGACCTGGGATCGTTTCGCCCGCGAAAGCGACCGCTATCCGCGCTATGACGAGGCGGCCGCGGCGCTGAAGGCCGCCGGCCGGCTCTATCCCTGCTACGAGACGCCGGAGGATCTGAGCCTCAAGCGCGCCAGTCTGGTGTCGCAGGGCCGCCCGCCGATCTACGACCGCGCCGCCCTGCGCCTGACCGACGAGGACCGCGCCCGGCTGGAAGGGGAGGGGCGCAAGGCCCATTGGCGCTTCAAGCTGACCCCGACTCCGGTGGAATGGACAGACCTCGTCCGCGGGCCGGTGCACTTCGAGGGCACGGCGCTGAGCGATCCGGTGCTGATCCGCGAGGATGGCCGGCCGCTCTACACCCTGACCAGCGTGGTGGACGACGCCGACTTCGCCATCACCCACATCATCCGCGGCGAGGACCATGTCGCCAACACCGCGGTGCAGATCCAGATCTTCGAGGCGCTTGGTGCAGCGGTTCCGACCTTCGCCCATCTGCCGCTTCTGACCGATGCCGGCGGGCAGGGGCTGTCGAAGCGGCTGGGCAGCCTGTCGGTCGGCAGCCTGCGCGACGAGGACGGCATCGAGCCGATGGCGGTCAACAGCCTGCTGGCGAAGCTCGGCACCTCCGACCCGATCGAGGCGCGGCTGACGCTTGACGAGCTTGTGGCGGAGTTCGACCTGTCGAAGGTCGCCCGCGGCACGCCGAAGTTCGATCCGGAGGAACTGGGCCGGCTGAATGCCCGTATCCTGCACCTGACGCCGTTCGACGTGGTCGCCGCCCGGCTGGAGGCGCTGGGCCTGACCGGCGCCGATGCCGCCTTCTGGGACGCGGTGCGGCCCAATCTGGCGCGGCTGAGCGACGCACGCGACTGGTGGGCCGTGACTCACGCCCCGGTGACGCCGGTGGTCGAGGATGCCGCTTTCCTGGCCCAGGCGGCAGCGCTGCTGCCCGATGAGCCGTGGGACCTCGGCACCTGGGGCGCCTGGACCAATGCGGTGAAGGGGGCGACCGGGCGCAAGGGCAAGGAGCTGTTCCTCCCTCTGCGTAGGGCGCTGACCGGGCGCGACCATGGACCGGAATTGAAGAACCTGCTACCCCTGATCGGACGGGCGCGCAGCCTCCGGCGACTCGCCGGCGAAACCGCCTGAAACCTCTCTTCATTCAGGAGTTCGGACCGTGCCGTTGGACCTCTACAACACGCTGACCCGCCGTAAGGAGCGCTTCGAGCCGCTTCGCCCGGACCATGTCGGCATGTATGTCTGTGGTCCGACCGTCTACGACACCGCCCACATCGGCAACGCCCGGCCGGTGGTGGTGTTCGACCTGCTGTTCCGGCTGCTGTCGCGGCTCTATCCGGCGGTGACCTATGTCCGCAACATTACCGATGTGGACGACAAGATCATCGACCGGGCGCGGGACAGCGGCGAGCCGATCGACGCGCTGACCGCGCGCACCACCGACCTGTTCCATGCCGACATGGACGCGCTGAACGCGCTGCGCCCGACCATCGAGCCGCGGGCGACCCAGCATATCGGCCAGATGATCGCGCTGATCGCCACGCTGATCGAACGCGACAACGCCTATGCGGCGGAAGGCCATGTGCTGTTCTCGGTCCCATCGATGCCCAGCTATGGCCAACTGTCCCGCCGCTCGCTGGATGACATGATCGCCGGCGCGCGGGTGGAGGTCGCTCCCTACAAGCGCGATGCCTCCGACTTCGTGCTGTGGAAGCCCAGCACGCCGGACCAGCCCGGTTGGGACAGCCCTTGGGGCCGTGGCCGTCCGGGTTGGCACATCGAATGCTCCGCCATGGCGAAGGAGCATCTCGGCGCCACCTTCGACATCCATGGCGGCGGGCTGGACCTGATCTTCCCGCAC
>NZ_CAMLJP010000024.1 GCF_946480385.1 uncultured Azospirillum sp. | reverse complement strand
CGGCGAAGCCGCGGCCCGCCTCCCCCGCCCGCGCCGCCTCGATGGTGGCGTTCAGTGCCAGCAGGTTGGTCTGGCCGGCGATGGCGTTGATCATGCCGACCACGTCGCCGATCTTCTGCGCGGCGGCGGCCAGTGCCCCCATCAACTCGTTGGTGCTGCGCGCCTCATCGACCGCGCTGCGGGCGATCTGGCTGGAATCGCCGACCCGCCGCGTGATCTCGCCGATGGAGGCGGAGAGCTGGCTTGCGGTGGCCGCCACCGTCTGCACGTTCGTCGCGGTGTCGGCGACGGCGGAGCGCACGTCGGTCATGCGGCGGCAGGTCTGCTCGGCGGTGGCAGACATGTCCTCCGACGCCTCGCGCATGTCGGCCGACGCGGCGGCGATGTGGCGCGAGGCCTCCTTCACGCTGGCCTCGATGCTCGCGGTGATGGACTGGATGGTGCGCGACCGCTCGGCATCGGCGGTCTGCTTCATCGCATCCTGCTCCTCCTGCAGCCGGGCGATCTCGGCGCTCTTGTCGCGGAAGACGCCGACGATCCCGGCCATCTCGGCGATCTCGTCGCGCCCGCGGACCCTGGCGTCGGCCGTCAGGTCCCCGGCGGCGACGGCACGCATGGCGTCGATCACCCGCAGCAGCCGGCGGGTCAGCCGGTTGCGGACATAGAACCAGGCGATCAGCAGGCTCGACAGCACCACGATGGCCGCGGCTCCGCCCTGGACGGCGACGGCACCGGCAATCGCGCTTTCGGTTTGCGTCACGTCCGCGTCGGTGCGCTCCTGCTGGTGGGCGACGACCGTGTCGATGGTGCCGTTCAGTTCGGTGGTCAGCCGCACCGTCTCGGCCAGCGCGCTTTCGATGTCGGCGGTGATGCGCGCCTGATCGTCACGCAGGCGGAAGACGCTGCCGGCGCCGCTGCCGAAGGCGGCCAGCCCGTCACGCGCCTTGACCAGCGACGGCCGGTCGGGGCTGTCCTTCGGGTAGGCCTCGATGGCGTTGTCGACGCGCAGCAGCGCCCAATTGTACTTCGACCGGATGTTGTTCAGCGTCGCGCCATAGGGCACGCTGGAGGCGGCGGCGATCATGCCGAAGGCGAGGTTGCCGTTGGCCTGCACGTTCATCAGCTGGGTGATGACCGGCAGTTCCTCCTGCGCCAGCCGGCGGCCCAGCCCGGTGGCGGCATCGACCGTCTGCGCCGCCGCCAGATCGCCCACCACATTGTTGACCGACAGGGTCGACACCTCCAGCAGCGGCGCCACCAGATCGGTGAAGTCCTCGTGCGCCATCACCGCATCGGCGACCAGCGTGTTGAGCTTCTCCTCCAGTTCCAGCCGTTCGGCGGTGCGCTTGCCCAACGTGTCCAGCGCCGCCCCCATGCGCTCCGCCAGCCCGGCGACCGCATCGGCATCGGCCGCCATCCCGCCGGCACCCGCTCCCGATTGTTTGCGCATCGCCGCGATGCGGTCACGCAGACCCGCCAGCCGCCTGGTCAGGCCGTCCATCCGCTCCGTCAGCTCCGCCGGGTCGCGCGACGCCGCCACGGCCGGCGCGTCGGCCGCGATCGCCGTGCTGTCCTTCGCCAGATTGAGCGAGCCGACGATGGCCGGCACGCTGCTGCGGCCGATCTGATCCATCGACCGCCCGGTCTCGGTCAGCGACCACCAGGCCATGACGCTGGCGAAGGCGGCGAGCATCGCCACCCCGCCGAAGGCCAGAAACAGCCGCCCCTGAATGCCGAGCCGAATGCCGCGTCGCCCTTCACTCAGCATCAGTTGCGTCATATTCCTCTCCTATACGTAATATTTTTGTCAGCAGTCTTGACCGTTTGGTGTCGCGACAAGTTTGAAGGATGGCGCCAACGGCCGTCAGTCGCGGCAAACCCTGATCGGGCGCATAACGGAACCGCGTGTGCCCTCTCTTAGCATGCGCGTTTATTTTCGTAAAGAAACATGCTTGTGTTGCGAACAATATCCGGCGTACATATTTGCCGTACGGGGCCGTAGGTTCGCTGCGCGGCGGAAACGCCCGGCCCGCCTCGATCGGAACCGTTGCCCAGCTGCCGTTTTCGCTTTGACCCATTCCGCGCATCTGATTCACTGACGCCCCGCCCCACCCGACCGGAGACAGCCCCTCGATGGATGCGCGCCTGGATGCCGAACGCCGCCAGCAGGAGATCGTGGCCCTGGTCCACGCCAAGGGCATGGTGCAGATCCAATGGCTGGCCGAACATTTCGACGTCACGCCGCAGACCATCCGCCGCGATATCGAGCATCTGGCCGGGCAGTCCGCCGTCCGCCGGTTCCGCGGCGGCGTCACCGTGCCGTCCAGCGTGGAGAACATCGCCTATTCCACCCGCCAGACCCTGATGGCGGAGGAAAAGCGCCGCATCGCCGAGATGGTCGCCCGCCATGTGCCGGAGGACGCCTCGCTGTTCCTCAACATCGGCACGACGACGGAGGCGGTGGCCCAGGCGCTGCTCGGCCACAAGCGGCTGCGGGTGCTGACCAACAACCTGAACGTCGCCACCATCCTGCACAAGAACACCAGCTTCGCGCTCTCCATCGCCGGCGGCCTCGTGCGCGAGCGCGACGGCGGCATCATCGGCGAGGCGACGGTGGAGTTCATTCGCCGCTACAAGGTCGACATCGGCATCATCGGCATCAGCGGCATCGACGCCGAAGGCGACCTGCTGGATTACGACGAGCAGGAGGTCCGCGTCGCCCGTGCCATCATCGAAAGCTCGCGCCGCGTCTTCCTGGTCACCGACCACACCAAGTTCGGCCGCAACGCCATGATCCGCATGGCCGACGTCAGCGTGCTCGACGCGCTCTTCACCGACCGCCTGCCGCCGCCGGAGTTGATGGAGGTGCTGGGCAACGCCGACTGTCAGGTTCACGTCGCCGATGGCAGCGAGCCGGCGAACGGCGACAACGAGGATGCGGAGGAGTAAGGGGATACCCCCCGTTTCTGCGAAACTGCTTCAAACGCGGCACCCCCACCCGCGGCCCCGATGTCGCTTGCCGAAGCGGGGCATCGCCTCCACTCTGTGATGTTGGGCCTTGTGAAAGCGGTTGGCCCGGCAAACAGATATCAGCAGGTGTGCGGTGATCATCGAAAGCGACCTCAAGCTCGACTTCAAGGATGTGCTGATCCGGCCGAAACGCAGCACGCTGCAGAGCCGCAACGACGTGGACGTCAACCGGACCTTCACCTTCCTGCACACCCAGCGCGACTGGACCGGCTTTCCGCTGATCGCCGCCAACATGGACGTCACCGGCAGCATGGGCATGGCCCGCGCGCTGTCGCGCTTCGGCGCCATGACCGCCCTGCACAAGCATTACAAGGCGGACGAGCTGGTCGCCTTCTTCCAGGCGGAGGCGGACTCCGCCGTCCAGTCCAACGTCTTCTATTCGATGGGCATCGCCGACGCCGACCATGACAAGTTCCAGGCGGTGAAGGCCAAGGCGCCGGTGGGGAAGATCTGCCTGGACGTCGCCAACGGCTATACCGAGCGTTTCGTCGAGGTGATCGCCCGCCTGCGCGAAGAGAACCCGGACACCGTCATCATGGCCGGCAATGTCGTCACCGGCGACATGACGGAGGCGCTGCTGCTGGCCGGCGCCGACATCGTCAAGGTCGGCATCGGGCCGGGGTCGGTCTGCACCACCCGCAAGATGACCGGCGTCGGCTATCCCCAGCTGTCGGCCATCATCGAATGCGCCGACGCCGCCCACGGGCTGAAGGGGCAGGTCTGCGGCGACGGCGGCTGCACGGTGCCCGGCGACATCTCCAAGGCCTATGGCGCCGGCGCCGACTTCGTCATGCTCGGCGGCATGCTGGCCGGCCATGACGAGTGCGAGGGCGAAATCCGCTACGAGGACCGGGACGGCAACCGCGTGCCGGTCGCCATGACCTTCTACGGCATGTCGTCGGACACCGCGATGCACAAATACTCCGGCGGCGTCGCCTCCTACCGCGCCTCTGAAGGCAAGACGGTGGAGATCCCCTATCGCGGCCCGGTGGAGAACACGATGCAGGAGATCATGGGTGGCGTGCGCAGCATGATGACCTACATCGGCGCCACCCGGCTGAAGGAGGTGCCGAAACGCACCACCTTCGTCCGCGTCGGCGCCCAGTTGAACACCGTGTTCGGGGGCTGAGCGGCCTTCAGGCTGCATGGCAGATCCCTGCCGCCCCACCCCGTCCGAATCTTGTCTCTTGGTCCCGTTCCGTTCTACTGCTTGGGTGAGCGGCGAATCGGATCTTTGCGGGAACGAGAGTGGTTATGGACGGGGTGCCCGGCAGTGGAGCGGACGTCATCCGCGCCCAGTTGTCGACCCTGCCGGACACGCCCGGCGTCTACCGGATGCTGGCGGCCGACGGGTCGGTCCTTTATGTCGGCAAGGCGAAGAACCTGAAGCGGCGGGTGGCCAGCTACACCCGGACCGATGGGCTGCCCAACCGCACCCGGCGGATGGTGTCGCTGACCCGCGCAATGGAGTTCGTCACCACCCACACCGAGGCCGAGGCGCTTCTGCTCGAAGCGAATCTGATCCGCAGCCTGCTGCCGCCCTTCAACATCCTGGTCAAGGACGACAGCTCCTTCTCCTACATCGTCATCGGGAAAGGCCACGACTTCCCGCGACTGATGCAGCATCGCGGCAGCGCCGAGCGGCGCGGCACATCGGGCAAGGGCAACCGCAGGGAGTCCGACCTGTTCGGCCCCTACGCCTCGCCGCATCTGGTCGGCATGACCATTGCCGCCCTGCAACGCGCCTTCCTGCTGCGCAGCTGCGACGACGGCGTGTTCGCCTCGCGCACCCGCCCCTGCCTGCAGCACCAGATCAAGCGCTGCTCCGCTCCCTGCGTCGGCCGCGTCAGCGAAGAGGAATACGCCGATCAGGTCCAGGGCGTGCGCGACGTGCTGTCCGGCCGCAGCGCGGAGGTGCAGGCAGAATTCGCCCGCCACATGCTCGACAGCTCCGACCGGCTGGAATATGAGGACGCCGCCCGCTGGCGCGACCGCATCCGCGCGCTGACCGCGTTGCAGAGCCGCCAGGACATCAATCTGGAGGACACGCTGGGCGACGCCGACGTGCTGGCCCTGCACCGCGAGGGCGGTGCGGCCTGCGTCCAGGCCTTCTTCTTCCGCGGCGGCCGCAACCAGGGCACCCGTGCCTTCTTCCCGTGCATCGACGCGGAGGAGGAGCCGGGCGACATCCTCGCCGCCTTCGCCGCCCAACTCTATGCCGACACTCCGCCGCCGGCCCTGCTGCTGCTGAGCGACCCGGTCGAGTCAGCTGACCTGCTGGAGGAAGCGCTGAGCCTGTCGGCCGGCCACCGCGTCGCCGTGGAATGCCCGAAGCGCGGGCCGAAACGCCGCGCGGTCGAGCACGCGCAGACCAACGCCCGCGACGCGCTCGGCCGCCGTCTGGCCGAGCGCTCCACCCAGGCGACGCTGCTGGAGGGGGTGGCGCGCGTCTTCGGCCTGCCGGCCGCGCCGCGCCGCATCGAGATCTACGACATCTCCCACATCCAGGGCTCCTTCCCGGTCGGCGCCATGGTGGTGGCCGGGCCGGAGGGGTTCCAGCGCAACGCCTACCGCCGCTTCTACATCCGTGATCCGGAGGCCGCCGGCGACGATTACGCCATGCTGCGCGAGACCTTCACCCGCCGCTTCCACCGCAGCAGCGAGGCCGGCCGCGATTCCGGACAATGGCCCGACCTCGTCCTGATCGACGGCGGGCTCGGGCAGTTGAATGCGGTGAAGGACGAGCTGGCGATGCTGCAGATCACCGATATCCCGCTGGTCGCCATCGCCAAGGGACCTGACCGCAATGCCGGACGCGAGCGCTTCTTCCGCCCCGGCCAGCCGCCGCTGTCTCTGGCGCCCAACGATCCGGTGCTGCATTTCCTGCAAAGGCTGCGCGACGAGGCCCACCGCACCGCCATCGACAGCCACCGCGCCCGCCGCATGAAGGCGATGTCGCACACCCGCATCGACGGCATTCCCGGCATCGGCCCCGCCCGCAAGAAGGCCCTGCTCCACCATTTCGGCAGCGCCACCGCGGTCGCCTCCGCCGGCCTGAAGGACCTGGAGGCCGCCCCCGGCATCAGCGAAGTCATTGCGCGAAAGCTTTACGAGCACTTCCACGGTTGAACATTGATCCGGCGCTCGGACTCAATCTCGGATCGCGCAAATGTCCAAACATGCACACGCAGAGGCGGTGTCAAAAATCCGCAATAGACAGCGTCAGTGCCGCTGAGCCAGGGCAAGCATCAATCTGCCCATTTAAGAAAATTAAATAATGCTGTGCTTGGATAATGTTCCGGCGGGTGTTCCGGATTGCTGCACTGCATCCACCCGCCCTTCCCACATCATTCTCTGCCCAAACCGAAACCTCCCGATCAGCTCCCAAACGAGGTGAAGGACCATGTTGGCCGACTGGCACATTCAAACCAAGACGGCCGCCGCCGCCGCTGTCGTCGGGCTCTTCTCCGTGGTGACGGCCGCGGCCGGCTTCTACGCCCTGGACCGCACCGAACGGGCCGTCGGCGAGCTTGTCCGCACCCAGAAGGAACAGCTCGACGCCTTCGACATGCGCATCGACATCATCGCGCTGAGCCGGATGGAGTATGAGCTTGGCAACGATCCCGCCAAGGCCGGCAGCTTCACCGGGCAGGCCGACAAGCGCATCGCCGAGATGCAGGAGCGGCTGACGGCGCTCGGCAAGCGCTCCGACGCCGACCAGATGGCGAAGATCGACGCCATTCGCGCCGGCTTCGGCGGTTATGAGAAGAACGTCCGCTCGATGCTCGACACCGCCAAAGCCGCGGCGACCAAGGGTGGCGACGAGGGCCGTACGCTGGTTCTGGAAGGGCTGAAGGCCAGCCGCAGCGGGCAGATGGCGCTGACCGACGCGGTGAAGGCCTACAACAGCGACGTGTCGAAGCGCACCGACGCCGCGGTGACGGAGGCGATGGGGCTGGCGCAGACCATGAAGGCCACGCTGGCGGTGGCCGCGGCGCTGGCGCTCGCCGTCGGTCTGCTGATCTCCATCATGATCTCGCGGGTCGGGCTGGTCCTGCCGCTCCGCGCGCTGATGCAGGAGGTCCGCCGCATGGCCGGCGGCGCGCTCGACAAGACGGTGGAGGGCATCGGCCGCAAGGACGAGATCGGCGAACTGGCCCGTTCGGTCGAGGGTTTCCGCCAGGAGCTGGTCAGGGGCCGCGAGGTCCAGGCGGAGGTGGACCGCCAGCGCGAACAGGCGCTTGCCGTCGCCAACCGGCGCGAGGGGCTGCTGCGCGCCTTCGACAGCGCCATCTCCGGCATCCTGCGCGGCGTCGCATCCGCCGCGACCGAACTGGAAAGCACCGCCCGCAGCATGAGCGGCATCGCCCAGAAATCCATGCATCAGGCGACCGGCTCCGCCGCCGCGTCGGAACAGACCTCCTCCAACGTCCAGGCGGTCGCCGCAGCGACGGAGGAGATGAACGCCTCCATCGCCGAGATCGCCCGTCAGGTGAACCAGAGCACCGACGTGGCGGGTGCCGCGATGCGCGAGGCCGAGCAGACCAACGCCGTCGTCGGCGACCTCGCCCAGACCGCCCAGCGCATTGGCGAGGTGGTGGAGCTGATCAGCAACATCGCGGCGCAGACCAACCTGCTGGCGCTGAACGCCACCATCGAGGCCGCGCGGGCGGGAGAGGCCGGCAAGGGCTTCGCCGTCGTCGCGTCGGAAGTGAAGAGCCTCGCCAGCCAGACCGCCCGCGCCACCGATGAGATCGCCGCCCAAATTCAGGCGATGCAGTCGGTGACCGGCACGGCGGTGACGGCAATCAAGGGGATTGGCGTCACCATCGCCCGCATGAACGAAATCGCCACCGCCATCTCCGGCGCCATCACCCAGCAGAACGCGACGACCGAGGAGATCAGCCGGGCGATCCAGCAGGCCTCCCACGCCACCGCCAGCGTGTCGGCCAGCCTGTCGGAACTGACGGAGGTCGCGGCGCAGACCGAGAACGCCGGCGGTCAGGTGCTGTCCGCCGCCCGCGAACTGTCGCAGCAGTCGGAGGCGATGCACCACGAGGTGGAGGGCTTCCTCTCCCAGATCCGCGCGGGCTGAGGCCGCCGGGACAACGAGACGCGGGAAGACGGTCGCCTACGGCACCGTCTTTCCCGTGAACGGGTTCCAGCCGACCGCCGCCAGCGCCGCCCAGGCGGTCGCGCCCAGATGGGGGCGGCGGTAATAGAGGAAATCGTCGGTCTTGCTGTCCGGCCCGATGGCAAGCCCGGTGGACAGCACCTGCGGCCGGGTGGCGTAGAGATAGCCACCGGGGCTGATCTCCTTCAGCAACTCGCCGAACAGCCGGTCGGCATCGCCACGGCGGCCGACGGCGCGGTAGGCCAGCGCCGCCTGCGCCGTGCCCTCCACCCACATGCCGTCGCGATCGTCGTTGAAGTCGAAGCCGCCGTCGGCGCCATGCGCGCGCTCCGCATAGGACAGGGCGGCCCGCCAAGCCTCCGGCGCCTTCGGCAGCAACAGCGGCCAGAGCTGGGCATCGAGGCCGGAGGTGGAGGTGCTGACCGTCACCCCGTCCGGTGCGGTACCGATGGGGAAATGGTCGCCGCCCGCCGTCCACATCTTGTCGAGGAAGTCGCGCGCCTCCTTCTCCGGCCCGACGAAATCGCCGCCAAGCCAGCCGAACAGCGCGACCAGATCGGTGTTGTGCTCGGTCGATTTCCAGGTCAGCGGCTGCGGTGCGTCGTCGAAGCCCTGCAAGCCGCCGTTGAAACCTCCGGGGCCGCGCGGATCGCGGGTATGCTCGACCACCCAGCGCGCCAGCTCCGCCGCTCCGTCGCGGAAGCGCGTCTCGCCGGTCGCATCGGCCAGCGTCAGCAGGGCCAATCCGGCCCAGGCGACGTTGCCGGTGGCGGTGCCGACCTGATAAGGGTCCTCGCCCCAATGGTTTCCGACGGCATCCCACCAGCCATTCGGCGGGATCGGCCGCTGTTTCTGCGCGCCGGCCCGGTAGGTGTTGCGCAGCCGCCCCTTCCAGCCGGCGCGGTCGAGCGACACGGCGTCGAGCAGCGCCTCGCCGATGCGCAGGGCCTTGTCGCGCTGTCCGCAGGCGGTCAGCGCCATGATCGCCAGCGCATTGTCGTAGGTGAAGGCGGCGTTTGACAGAGCCGGCTCGGAAGTCGGGCCGGGCGCGTATGAATTGTCATAGCTGCGCAGGAACAGCGGCCCGCGCCCGGACACCTCGTCGACCCGCGACGCGAGCGTGCCGCAGGTCTTCTGCGCCAGCTCCTTGGCCGGAGGGGCGGGTGCGGCGGAAGCGGGGGCGGATGTCAGGGCGGAAATTCCAATCACGGCCGCCGCCAGCGCGGCACGGCCGAACCGCACACCCCGCCGGGAGAGCATTCGCTTGACGCTGACATGCTTGGACATCGACACCGCCGGCCAGTTCCAGAAAGCCCCAGATATGGCCCTTTCGCCGGCCGACGGCAACCGAAGGGGATGGCGTGGCCCTCCTTACAGCGGCGCCAGACCCGCCATGATGTGCTTCTTGCGGTCATCATAGGCGCCGCCCAGCTCGGCCGCGCGGTCGTCGTCGAGGACGTCCCTGGCCTCCTCGAACAGTTCCTCTTCCTCTTCGTCCAAATGGTGGCGGACCAGTTCGCCCAGCACCTGCAGCTTTTCCTTCCAGCCGCTGTCGGTGGTCTTCATCGCGTTCAGCTCGTCGAGCAGGCCGTTGATGAGGTGATGCTCGTTCAACCCCTCGACCGTTTCCGACTTCGCCTCCTTGGCCTTCTTCAGCGAGGCGTAGAAGACGCCTTCCTCCACCTTCGAATGGGCCCACAACTCCCGCTGCAGTTCCTCGAACACGGCGCGGCCGCTGCCGTTGGCCTTCTCGGTCTTTTCGAGAAGGCTGCGGATGGTGTCGTGATCGGTCTTGATGCGGGCGAAGATATCAGCCTGGGTGCCGGTGGTCTTGCTGGCCATCGTCGGGGTCCTTGGCAATTGTCGAGGGGCGACTGCCGGACGGCAATCGCGAAAAAGCTTGCCAGTAGAACCCCGCCGCGGCCGGACTGTTCCCCGGCCCCTTCAGCCCCTGCCGTACCCTCAGCCTTGCGGATGGGTGTCCACGAATTCCCGCAGGGTGTGCATCAGTTCCACCGCATGGCCGACCTGGCCGTGGGCGCAGGCCTCCGCGATGTCGTCGGCGATGATATGGGCGATGCGGTTGGCGCCGCCGGGGCAGTGGGCAAGGCAATGGCCCATCTCCACCGCCACCATTTCCGGCAGATGCTCGTGTTCGGCGATCGCGTCGACCTCGGCTTCGGTGAGATCGCTCAGCGCGATGCAGTCCTTGATCGTCAACATGGCGCGTTCCTCCCAGGAACGGCCGGGATGCCCTGTGGGCAGGGTCGAAAACGGTCCTGCTGATCGTCCCTCTGCAAATGCCGGAGCCGCACGGGCTCCCCGCCGGAAAAAGCGGCAGGAAAACCCGCGCGGCCGAAGACCGGCGACTATCAGTGAGCCATCAGAACCGGCAGCCCGGCGTGGTTCAGCACGTAGCGCGTGACACCGCCCAGGATCATTTCCCGCATCCGGCTGTGGCCGTAACCGCCCATAACCAGCAGGTCGGCGTCCAGCTCCACGGCTTTCTTGGTGACCGTCTCCCCAACGGGTTCCGATCCCGGATGCAATATAGTTAACTCAGGGTTAACACCCTGCCAAGCGAGATATTGGGCAATGCGGCGTCCTGTCGCGCCCTCCGTCACCGAAGTTTCGGCGGTCAGAATGTGGGCACGCTCGGCGCTGCGCAGGAAGGGCAGGGCCGCGGCGACGGCGCGCGTCGCCTCCGTCTTGCCGTTCCAGGCGACGGCGACGGTGTGGCCGATCTCCGCCGGCAGGTTTTTCGGCACCAGCAGCACCGGCCGGGCGGATCCCAGCAGCGCCGTTTCCATGGTGGTATAGCCCTGCGTATCGGCCTCGATGGAGGTGTGGGCGCAGACGATCAGGTCGGCCAGACGGCCTTCGGCCGGCACCACGTCCTCGATCCGGCCGACGACCTCGCGCCAGGAGGCGGACGGCGCCTCGACCCCGCCGGGGACATCGCGCATCTCGAAGCCGGCCTCGGCGACGGCGGCGTCGAAGGACCGGCGGGCGGCGGCGCGATGGTTGTTCGATTCCGTTTCCGCCGCGCGCATGATCTCGTCCACCATGGCGCCGGACATGCCCTCGCCCAGCATCGGGACGGCATCGCGCGGGTCGAGGCTGACGAACAGGCCGACGAGGTGGGCGTCGAAGTCGCGCGCCACCGAAATCGCGCCCTTCAGGGCCACCGGGTCGTTCTCACTGCCGCACAGCGGCACAAGGATGGTCTTGTAGGTCATGGACTCCTCCCGGACCGGTTCGAGCGGCCCTTCCCGGACGGCGGCGGTCCGTCCGCCGGTGTGGCGGGCGATTCTCACCGGGCCGTCATTCGCCCCATCGTCGCTGCGGTCCGCGGTCCGGGGCAGGGGCCGCAAACCTTGAAGATGCAGTCCATAAGATGTTGCCACTCCTGGAATTAGGCCAAGCTTGCACGGGCGTCGTCCAGCACATCCGCTGCAACCCTGCCAGAATCCAGGCGCGTCCAGTCGATTGTACCCAAATCATAGGATTCCTGCCGTTCCACCACGTCGGCGGTGGCGTCGGACGCATCGTTGCGACGATTGGTCACACGGTCCACCCGCTCTGACAGCGGCGCCTCCATCCAGATCCCGTCGAACCGCACGCCGGCCGCCGCCGCGACCGCTTCGATCCGGCGGCGTTCGTCCGGCCGGGCGCTGACCGCATCGACCACCACGGCTTGGCCCGTTCCCAGAACCACCGCCGCCCTCCGGTACAACTCATCATAGACCCGTTCTGTCACCGCCGGGGCATAGCCGTCGGCCGGCAGCCGGTCGGTGTCGGCGACTCCGCACAGCCGCTTGCGCAACACGTCGCTGCGCAGCACCACCGCACCGGGCGGCGGCCCCAGATCGGGTGCGATCCCCTTGGCCAGCCTGGTCTTTCCGGTGCCGGACAGCCCGCCGACCGCCACCAGCCGCGCCGGCGCCGGGTCCAGTACGGCCAAGGCATGGTCCAGATAGCGCCGCGCCTCTTCGGCCAACCCCTCCGCCTTTCCGCCAAGCCGCAGCGCCGCGGCCGAAACCTTGGCCCGCACCGCCGCACGCAGCGACAGGAACAGCGGCAGCGCCGCCAGCCCGCCGTAATCCTCCGTCTCCTCCAGATAGCGGTTCAGCACCACATTGCCCAACGGCCGCAGCCCACGGTAATCCAGGTCCATCAGCAGGAAGGCGAGGTCATAGAAGACGTCGGCCACCGCCAGCGCCTCGTCGAACTCGATGGCGTCGAACAGGGTCGGTTCGCCGTCCAGCAGGACGATGTTGCGCAGATGCAGGTCGCCATGGCCGTGGCGGACGAATCCGTCCCGCCGCCGCGCCTCCAGCAGCGGCGCCAACCGGTCAAGCGCCTCCGCCGTACGCTCCGCCAGCCGCGCCACCGCGTCCGCCGGAAACAGGTCCGGCGCGGCGCGCAGGTCTTCCAGATTGCCGTCCGCCACCACGCGCAACGCCTCCACCCCGCCGCCATCCGGCCGGGGAGCGGCGTCACGGTGAAAGGCGGCGATCCGCTCGGCCAGCCGGCGCATCAGGACCGGGGTCAGGCTGCCTTGCTCGGCCATACGGTCGAACAGCGCCTCATCGGGGAAGCGCGCCATCGACACCAGCCAGTCGATGACCTCCCCCGGCACATCCCCTGCCGCGTCCCCGCCCGCTTCGTCCAGCCGCCAACGGCCATCGGCCCCGCGGCGGATTGCGACCACATCACGGTAGAGCCCCGGCGCGGTGCGGCGGTTGATCGCCAGTTCCGCCACGCAGGCCGCATGGCGCTTCGCGACCGTCGAATAGTCCAGATAGGGATAACGCACCGCACGCTTCAGCTTCAGCGCCCGGTCACCCGCCAGGAACACCAGCGCGGCGTGGGTGTCGATGCGCTCCACCAGAGCCCCGCCATGGGTGCGCGGATCGCCGAGGAAGGCGATCACCTCCTCCTGCGGCCCAGGGCCGGACGCTGGCTCGGCGGGATGCACGTTCATGAGCATATGGTAACAGACGATCGTCCCGTACCGCTCGTGCTTTCATGGTTGAAACGCGGATGGCGATCACGACATCCTAGGGGTAGTGCCGATACTCCATGGGTCAGTCGCCACGCCCCATCGTTATAGTGGCCGGACCGCGTGGTGCGATCCGACGCGTCATCGGGAGGGGGTGCCCGTGAACCGCCTGTTCAGCCACCAGAGGATTCACCCGCAGGCCGTCTTGGCCGCCTGCCTGCTCGCGCTCGCCTTCACTCTTCTGGGGGCCGGCGCCGGATCGGCACGGGCGGAATCCATCGACGCGGACGGCCGGTTCGGCAATTGGGCGGTCGGCGGCCTCGCCTACAGCCTGCAGCCGCCGGCGGAAAGCAGCCTCACCATCCTGAACAGCAAGATGCGGATCGGGTCATCGCTGATCCCGCAGGTCGAACCCTATGTCAGCATCCAGCCCTGGATCGGGCCGGGCAGCGGCAGCAGCCTGACCCCGCGCGGCGCCGTGACCGGCCTCGGCACGGGACTGACCGGCGGCCTGACCGGGGGCCTCAGCGGCGGCGTGCTGGTCGACGTTCCGCTCGGCTCCTTCGTCTTCACCCCCAGTTTCGGCGCCGGCACCCTGCCCACCGCCCGGCGCGAGGGCGCCCCCACCACCGAATTCCGCTCGCAGCTGGAATTGGGATACGAGTTCGACAACAAGTCGCGCTTCAGCCTGGGCTACAGCCGCATCGTCAACGACGCCGCGGCGGGCGATCCGGCGGCCGGCACCAACAATGTCTTCGGCTTTTACTATCGCTTGCCTTTCGGCGGCCCCTGACCGGGGGCCGGGGCCAGGACATCGTGTCGCGGCGTCTCGCCTATTGAAAACGCGCGCGTGGGTGGCGTCTTAACCGCATCTTAAACATGGTTGGATCAAGTGGACGCGGACCGAACGCTCCCCGGGGAACCCACCATGGCCACCAAGCGCAAGACCGCCTCCTCCGCCGCTCCCGCAACCGCTCCCGCCACCACCGCGCCGGTGTTCGAGGCTCCGGTGGAAAGCTGGGCCGACACCATCCTGCGCACCAACTTCGCGTCGGTGGAACAGGACAGCATCGTCCTGCTGCAGGCGGCCAGCACCCTGCTGGAATCGGACGCGCCGGAAAAGGTCACAGTCGCCCTGGACCAGAACCTGAAGCTCTGGATCGCCATCAAGACGGTCCTGCTGAACGACGACTGCCCGGTCGAGCCGGAGGTGAAAGCCAACCTGCGCAATCTGGCGCAGTATGTCGTCTCCACCACCATGCTGGCGACCCAGGGCGCGATCGAGACGCGCAAGCTGGTCTCGCTGGCCCGCCTGAACATGAACATCGCCGAGGGTCTGCTCAGCGGCCAGCGCAACCGCATGATCCAGGAACGCGCCTATCAGATCTGGCAGGAGGAAGGCTGCCCCGAAGGCCGCGAGCAGGAGCATTGGCTGCGCGCCGAAGCCGAAATCTCCGGCCTGTTCAAGGTCTAAGCGAAAGTCGGACGTTCCGGGCCGAGCGTCGGCGCGGGTTTACGCAACACCGCCATACCGCTCCGACATGACCGCCCGCGTCGCGACACCGTGACGCGGGCGGCAACGCTTGGTAGGCTCGGTGCACCGTGACTGTCCCGCCGCAAACAATTCCCAAGCCTCATAAGCGCGTCGACAACACCCCGCTCGGCATCGCCTCGATGCTGATGTCCGTGCTGTTCTTCTCGCTGATGAACGTCCTGGCGAAGCTCCTGATGGACCGCTTCCCGGTGACCGAGGTCATGTTCTTCCGCAGCCTGTTCGCCCTGATCCCAGTCTGTCTGGCGATCCATTTCGGCATGGGCTTCGTGACGACGCTGCGCACCCGCTATCCCTGGGGCCATCTGGGGCGGTCGCTGATCGGGTTGAGTTCCATGGCCGCCATGTTCTGGTCCTTCCATCTGCTGCCGCTCGGCGACGCCATCTCGCTGAATTTCGCCGCCCCGCTGTTCCTCACCGCGCTGTCGGTGCCGCTGTTGAGCGAGAAGGTCGGCATCCACCGCTGGAGCGCGGTTCTGGTCGGTTTCGCCGGCGTGCTCATCATCGTGCGGCCCAGCGGCGACGTGATGAATCTGGGCGCGCTCATCGCGCTGTTCGGGGCGCTGACCAACGCGCTGGCAATGATCGCCATCCGCCAGCTGAGCCGGACGGAGCTGGCGAACACCATCGTCTTCTACTTCACCCTGCTGACCACCGTCCTGCTCGGCCTGACCCTGCCCTTCTCCTGGATCACGCCGGGCCCGATGGACTGGCTGATGCTGCTGGCGACCGGTCTGTGCGGCGGTTGCGGCCAGCTGATGCTGACCCGCGCCTATTCGCTGGCCCCGGCCGCCCTGGTGGCGCCGCTGAACTATACCTCGCTGCTGCTGGCGGTCGGCTTCGGCTGGCTGCTGTGGGGGGAGGTGCCGACCGCGACCATGGCGGCCGGCGCCGCCGTGGTGATGGCGAGCGGCCTCTACATCCTGCACCGCGAGACCCGCCGCGGCACGACCGTGACCGAGCGGCTCCCCGCCGGTGAAGGCGACTGACGCCACCCCGCGCGCCCCGAAATTTCGGCGGATCGCCGCGCGTCATAGTTTCGCCATGGCGCAATGATGGGCTGTAGCATTGCGCCGGTGAACGAGTCGGTGGGCAAAAGCCGCAAGCGGCGCCTATATGATTGGTTCGCGCAGCATGACCGGCCGGCGACGCCAAGCGAACCGCCGGACCGGCTGCATTTCGGCGCGGAGGGGGCGGCATGAAGCAGAACGAGCGACGCGGCGACTCCGGACAGCGCCCGAACGGGATTCCCGACAGCGACGGCGTGACCGAGCCGCGCTTCCGCCTTGCCCAGGCGCGCGCGGCGCTGCTGTGGGAACGGCTGGGGCCGGCGCTGTGGGCGCCGCTGTCGGTGCTGGGCGCCTTCCTGGCGCTGGCGCTGCTGAATCTGCTGGTCCTGCTGCCGGGCTGGCTGCATGGGCTGGCCCTGCTGGTGCTCGCCGCCGCCTTCCTGCTATCGCTCGTCATCGGGGTCAGGCGCTTCCGCAGCCCGGCCGAGGATGAGGCCCGCCGCCGGCTGGAGCGGGACAGCGGTCTCGCCCACCGTCCGCTGCACACCCTGCGCGACCGGCCCGCCGGCAACGACCCGACCGCCCAGGCACTGTGGCGCCTGCACCAGGAACGCACGCGCGCCGCCATGCGCGGCCTGCGCGTCGCCTGGCCGGGAACCGAGGTGCCGTCGCACGACCGCTATGCCTTGCGCGCCCTGGTGATCCTGACCCTGGTGGTCGCCGGTGCCGCCGCCTGGGGCGACTGGCGCCCGCGCATCGCCGCCGCTCTGACCCCCCATTTCGCCGGCGGCACCGCCACGGCGGCGGCGACGCTCGACCTGTGGATCAACCCGCCCGACTATACCGGCCTGCCGCCGGTCTTCCTGAAATCCGGCTCCACCGCCAAGTCCGCTGCGAAGCCAGCCGCCGGCACCCCCACTGCCGACCACCCCGCCGACCAGCCGGTGAAGGTGCCGCAGGGCAGCCTCGTGCTGGCCCGCGTCACCGGCGGCGGCGGCACCCCCAGCCTGGAGGCCGGCGACCAGACCGGTCCGTTCGAGGCGGTGGATTCGACCAATTTCCAGGTGCAGAAGCCGGTGACCGGCGGCACCCGCATCGCCGTCACCCAGGGCGGGCGCACACTGGGTTCTTGGCCGATCGAGGTGGTGCCCGACCGCGCGCCCATCATCGCCCACGCCAATCCGCCCGCAGCCGGCGAACGCGGCGCGCTGAAGCTGGACTATGCCGCCCGCGACGATTACGGCCTGACCGAGGTGAAGGCGCAGATCCGCCTTGCGCCCGAGGTCCCGCCGCAGCCCGGCGCCGCCAAGAAGGACGTGCAGAAGACCGAAGCCGACCCGGTGCTGGAATTCCCGCTGTCGCTGCCCGGCGTCCGCCCGAAGGAGGCGCACGCCACCGCCTTCCAGGACCTGACCGCCCACCCCTGGGCCGGCATGCCGGTGACGGTGCGGCTTACCGCGACCGACGGCGCCGGCCAGACCGGCCGGTCGGACGATGCCGCCATCATCCTGCCGGAACGGACCTTCAACCATCCCGTCGCCCGCGCCATCATCAACCAGCGCAAGATCCTGACCCGCAATCCGCAGGAGTCGCGGGTCCAGGTCGCCCGCGCGCTGGCGGAGATCTCCTCGCGCCCCGGCACCTATGGCGACGACATCGTCGCCTTCCTGTCGCTGCGCACCGCCATGGCCCGGCTGATGTTGGACCAGAGCGCAGACGCCGTTCCGGCCCTGCAGCAGCTTCTGTGGGAAACCGCCCTGCGGATCGAGGATGGCGGCCTGTCGCTGGCGGAGAAGGATTTGCGCGACGCCGAGAAGCGCCTGTCCGAGGCGCTGGACAAGAACGCTTCCGACGAAGAGTTGAACCGCCTGATGGACGAGTTGCAGGCGGCGCTCGACAAGTTCATGGACGCCATGGAACAGCGGATGATGGAGGCGCTGCAGCGCGGCGAGAAGATCCCGATGGTCCCGCCGGAAATGGCCGACCGGATGACCGACCGCAACGACCTGCAGCAGATGCTCGACAAGATGCGCGAGATGGCGCAGACGGGATCGCGCGACGCCGCCCGCCAGATGCTGTCCCAGCTTCAGCAGATGCTGGAGAACATGCGCTCCGGCGCCATGGCCCAGATGAACCAGCAGCAGGCCCAGCAGCAGAACCAGACCTGGGAGATGATGCAGCAGCTGCAGAAGCTGGCGCAGCAGCAGCAGCAGCTCCTCGACCAGAGCTTCCGCCAGTCGCAGGAGTCGATGGACCAGCAGCAGGGACAGCAGGGCGAACAGCCTCGCGGTCGCCAGCAAAACCAGCGCCGCAACCAGAACGGCCAGCAGAATCCCGGCAGTCCAACCCTGCAGAAGCAGGCCGAGCAGCAGGAGGCGCTGCGCCGCCAGCTGGGCGAGTTGATGCGCCGCATGGGCGAACAGCAGGGCGGCGAGATCCCGCAGCCGCTGGGCCGTGCCGAGCGCGCCATGCGCGACGCCGCCCAGGCGCTGCAGCAGGGCGCCCCCGGCGCCGCGGTGCCGTCGCAGACGGAGGCGATGGAACAGCTGCAGCAGGGCATGCAGGGCATGGCTGAACAGATGGCCCAGCAGATGATGGGGCAGCAGGGTCCGGCCATGATGGGCCAGCAGCAGGGCCAGATGCCCCGCCAGGGCCGGGGACGCGACCCGCTGGGCCGCCGCCCGTCCGGCTACGGCATGCAGGATTCCAACGACGTGAAGATCCCCGAGCAGTCGGAACTCCAGCGTGCCCGCGAGATTCTGGACGAACTCCGCCGCCGCTCCGGCCAGTACGGCCGCCCGCAGGAGGAACGCAACTACATCGACCGGCTGCTGAAGCAGTTCTGACACCGGCCGGGGAATTCCGGCGATTCGGGCCGGAATTCCCGCCTGCCGGACCGCTTTGACTTGCAACGCTCCGCTCCCGCCGTCATTTCCTCACAAATTCCGGCCAAACTGGGGCGGAGCGGTCGGCAAGCGGGGGAGAGCGGGCGTATGAAGGTCATCATCTGCGGGGCGGGACAGGTCGGAGCCAGCATCGCGCGGCATCTCGCGCTGGAAGACAACGACATCACGGTCATCGACACCTCGACCGAACTTGCCCAGCGGATGGACGAGAGCCACGACGTGCGCGGCATGGTCGGCTACGCCTCGCACCCCGACGTGCTGGCCCAGGCGGGGGCGCGCGACGCCGACATGCTGATTGCCGTCACCCACTCCGACGAGGTCAACATGGTGGCCTGCCAGGTCGCCCATTCGGTGTTCGACATCCCGCTGCGCATCGCCCGCATCCGCAAGCAGGCCTATCTCCAGCCGGAATGGTCGAAGCTGTTCGCCCCGGAACATCTGCCGATCAGCGTCGTCATCTCGCCCGAGGTGGAGATCGCCCACAGCATCGCGCGCCGCCTGCGCTCCCCCGGCGCGTTCGAGATGGTGCCGCTGGCCGACGCCAAGGTGCATCTGATCGGCGTCCACTGCACCAACAGCTCGCCGCTGCTGAACACGCCGCTGCGCCGCCTGACCGAGATGTTTCCCGACCTGCGCGCCGCCGTGCTGGCGGTCTTCCGCGACGGCACCGGCTTCGTGCCGAAGGGCAACGACCAGCTGCGGCTGGGCGACGACGTGCATCTGGTCTGCCGCACCGCAGACATCGTCCGCGTCGTCGCCCTGTTCGGCCATACCGAGGCGCCGGCCCGCCGGCTGGTCATCGCCGGCGGCGGCAATGTCGGCTTCAATCTGGCGCAGATCGTCGAACGCCACATGCGCGGCATCTCCATCAAGATGATCGAGGGCAATGCGGCGCGGGCGGAGCTGATCTCGCGTTCGCTGCGCTCCAGCACGGTGGTGCTGAACGGCGACGCGCTCGACCACGAAATCCTGGAGGAGGCGCAGGTCGGCCGGGCCGAGACCATCGTCGCCGTCACCAACGACGACGAGACCAACGTCTTCACCTCGCTGCTGGCCAAGCGCGCCGGCTGTGGCCGGGCGATCACGCTGTTGAACAAGACCTCCTACGCGCCGATCGTCGCCGGGCTGGGGATGGATGTCGTCGTCAACCCGGCGGCGGTCACCGTCTCCTCGATCCTGCGCCATGTGCGGCGCGGCCGGGTGGCGGCGGTGCAGACCATCGGGGACAATTTCGGCGAGGTGGTGGAGGCGGAGGCGCTGGAGACCTCGCGCGCCGTCAGCGGCCCCATCGGCACCATCGGCCTGCCGGCCGGCATGATGATCGGCGCGCTGGTCCGCGGCGGCGAGGTCATCATCCCCACCAGCCAGACGGTGATCGAACCGCATGACCGCGTCATCGTGATGGCGACGTCGGATCTGGTGCGCAAGGTCGAAAAGCTGTTCGCCGTCGGGCTGGAATTCTTCTGATTGGGATTTTGCTGTTCGGCCGAGTTCCGCCGATCCTTTATCGCCGCCCCTTTTCCCCGCCCAGAGACATCATGCCGAATTTCAGGCCGATCCTGTTCATCATCGCCATTGTGCTGCTGGCGCTCGCCGCGACGATGCTCATCCCGGCTGCGGTCGACTATGCCTATGGGAATCCGGATGCGCGGATCTTCCTCTATTCCGCCGGCTTCACCGCCGGCTGCGGCGGGGTGCTGGCCTGGTCCGCGCGCTGCCATCTTCATGGTGGACTGTCGCTGCGGCAGGCCTTCCTGCTGACGCCGCTGACCTGGACGACCACCGCGGCCTTCGCCGCTCTGCCCTTCCAGTTCGGTCATTTCCCCGACCTGTCGCTGAACTACGCCAACGCCTTCTTCGAAACGATGTCGGGGCTGACCACCACCGGATCGACCGTGCTGGTCGGGCTGGACCTGACGACGGAGGGAATCCTGCTGTGGCGGGCGCTGCTGCAATGGCTGGGCGGCATCGGCATCATCGGCGTCGCCATCGCGGTGCTGCCGGCGCTGCGGGTCGGCGGAATGCAGCTTTTCCGCACCGAATCCTCCGACCGCTCGCAGAAGGTTCTGCCCCGCGCCCAGCAGATCGCCAAGGCTATCACCGCCGTCTATACCGGGCTGACGGTGATCTGCGGCGTCAGCTATTGGCTGGCCGGCATGACCCCGTTCGAGGCGGTGGTGCATGCGCTGACCAGCCTGTCCAGCGGCGGCTTTTCCACCTCCGACAGCTCGATCAGCCATTTCAAAAACCCGGTGCTGCACTGGCTGGTGACGCTGTTCATGCTGGCGGGCAGCCTGCCCTTCGTCCTCTATGTCCGCACCCTGACCGGCCAGCGCGACGCGCTGTGGCGCGACAGCCAGGTGCGCACCTACCTGACCTTCCTGGCGGCGGTGATCCTGCCGCTCAGCGTCTGGCTGACGCTCAAGCACGGATACGGCTTTGCCGATTCGCTGCGGCTGGTCGCCTTCAACGTGGTTTCGGTCGTCACCACCACCGGCTACGCCTATACCGACTACAGCCTGTGGGGGAATCTGGCGGTCGGCGTCTTCTTCGGCCTGACCTTCATCGGCGGCTGCACCGGATCGACCGCCGGCGGCATCAAGATCTTCCGGTTCGAGGTGATGGTGACGGTGCTGCGCACCCATTTCCTCCACCTGATCTATCCCCGCGGCGTCTTCCCGCGCCAGTACGGCAACCGGCAGCTGGACGACGACGTGCTGGGATCGGTGATCGTCTTCTTCGCGCTGTTCTTCACCGCCTACAGCGTCACCACCATCGCGCTGATGGCGCTGGGGCTGGACTTCATCACCAGCGCCAGCGCCGCGGTGACCGCGCTGGCCAATGTCGGCCCCGGCCTGGGCGACGTCATCGGTCCGGCCGGCAACTTCTCGAGCCTGCCGGATTCCGCCAAATGGCTGCTGTCGCTGGCGATGCTGCTGGGCCGGCTGGAGCTATTCACCGTGCTGGTGCTGTTCATGCCGCAGTTCTGGCGGGGCTGAGTCTTGCGGGGCTGAAACGGCGACGGGACCGGCTTTCGCACGGTCCCGTCCCGAAACGCCTCAACCGGTGCCCCGCACTACTTGTCGGGATTGTGGTTGGCGACGTGGTCCTGCATCTGTTCGGTCTGCACGGCCTTGCTGTCGAGGCCGCGGGCGTCGGTGTGACGGGACTTGTCGCGGTTCGACAGCACCTCGTTGTCGCCGATCGAACCGGCGGGCAGGTCGGTGTTGGCGCCGGTGCCGCTCCCCTTGCCCTGTCCGCTCGGGCTCATGTGCTTCTTGTTGGCGTTCGCCATTGCGTTATCTCCGTCGGTTGGCCGTGTCGTTTGGCCGTCCGCGACCGCCGGGAAGAAGACGCCCGGCGGCCGGCGGATGGAATCGGGATCAGCAGTGACCGTCAGGCCCGCGGATCACTGCAGCCAGATCACTGCGGGTTGCGCGGCTTGGTGCTGTCCAGGCTGTTGGCCGTGCCATGGGCCGCATCGCCGCCGGACATGCCGCTGTGGTTGGCATTGCTGCCGGTGCTGCCGGTGCTGTGGTCGCCGTTGCGCTTGCCCAGCGAGACGGTGTTGTCGTCGTACTTGAACTCCGCCATCTGCTTGACCTGATCCTCGGTCACCTGACGGGCGACGACGCGGTCGCCGTCGGTCCGCAGCAGGTTGTAGTCCAGCGCCACCTGCTTGGCGCCGATCCCCAGCACGCCGCCACGGTTCAGGATCACCTGGGTGGCCTTGCCGCTCTGAGCGTCGAGGATGATGTCGGCGACGTCGCCCAGCTTGTTGCCGTTCTCGCCGTAGACGTCCTTGCCCATCATCTTCTCGATGCTGGCGCCCTGCTGGGTGGCGGCGCCGGCACCGGCACCGGCGGAGGCGACGTTCGGGCGCTGGTCGCGGGCCATGCGCAGATGCTGTTCCAGCGTCGGCAGGGTCTGTTCGGCGAAGCGCTTCAGGTCGGCGTCCTTGCCGTTCTGCGCTTCCTCACGGAACAGCGAGACAGCGGTCTGGTGGGCGTCGACCTGGCCCTGCATATAGGCGGAATCGAACTGCTCACCCTTCATGCCGCGCAGCTTGTCCAGCTTCTGCTGATGTTCGGAATCGAGCTTGGTCGGCAGCGTCATCGACTTCTTCTGCGCCATCTCCTTCATGGCGTCGGAGGTCTTGGTGTGGTCGGACACCATGTGGCTGCCGAACTGCTTGACGTCCTTGTCCTTCGCCTGGTCCTGCGCCAGCTTGCCCGCCTGGATTTCGAACAGGTCGCTGATCGCCGCCTTGTTGGCGAAGGTCATGTCCTGCTGCGCCACCTGACCCTTTTCGGTCACCTTGGCGGTCGGCGTCGGCGTCTGGGCAAGGGACAGGGTGGGGGCCGCGAACAGGACCAGGGCGGCGGTCGCGAGAAGATGATGGCGTTTCATGGAGGCGGCTCCTGCAATTGCATGGTTTTCCGGTCGCCGACAGTCCGACCTTTTGGCCGGGCCGAAGCGCCCTTCTTCGCCACCTCAACCGTCGGGCGCGGCGGTCGTTCCCTTCCACCCGGCAGACTGGCCGGCCGGCTGCCCACCCATCCGGACCACCCCGTCCGGTTCGTCCGGGGTGCCGCGCCTGTGCACCGATTCGGCCAAGGGGGACGCGCCGGGGGTATAGCCGAATGAGCACTCGGCCTAGGCCGCGCGTCCGGGGCAAGAAGGGTGGTCTATTACCCCGGTATGGAGGCCTGCTTGCTTCGTGACGCCCGCCATGTCCTGAACGGCACGCACATCGACTGCGATCTGTGCGTGATCGGAGGCGGTGCCGCCGGCCTGACCATCGCGCGCGAACTGGCGGGCGGCAGCTTAAGCGTCGTCCTGCTGGAAGGCGGCGGACTGGAGGTCGACGGCATCTCCCAGGCGCTGTACGCCGGCCGCAACGTCGGCCTGCCCTACGAACGGCTGACCACCGCGCGCAGCCGCTATCTGGGCGGCAGCACCAATTGCTGGGGCGGCTTCTCCCGCCCGCTGGAGCCGGGCGATTTCGCCGAGCGCCCCTGGATGCCCGGCAGCGGCTGGCCGATCCCGCGCGACACGCTGATGCCCTATTACGAGCGCTCGCACGACGTGCTCGGCCTCGGACCCTTCGAATACGATAACGATTTCTGGATGGAGCGGGTCGGCGGGCCGAAGACGGCGCTGATCCCGGTAGAGGAGGACGGCGGCACCGCCTTCGAGAACCGTGTCGCCCAGCTCAGCCCGCCGATCCGCATGGGCGAGGCCTACCGCGCCGAGATCGGGCGGGCCGCCAACATCACCGCCTTCCTCAACGCCAACGTCACCGGGCTGGACACCAACCCGACCGCAACCGCGGTGGAACGGGTGCAGGTCCGCACGCTGGCCGGCCCCAGCTTCACGGTCGGCGCCCGGCTGTTCGTGCTGGGCTGCGGCGGGATCGAGAATGCGCGCATCCTGCTGCTGTCCAACAAGGTGCAGGCGGCGGGGCTGGGCAACGGCAACGATCTGGTCGGCCGCTATTTCGCCGACCACCCGCGCTTCAAGACCTCGCCGATCCGCCTGACCCGGCAGGGGCAGCACCGCACGCTCTACGACGTCAGCCTGTGCCTCGCCCGGCGGCGGCTGCGGCGGCCGCATCCGTCGATCGCGCTGGCGCTCTCGCCGACGGCGGAGCTTCAGAAGCGGCATGGGCTGCCCAACTCGCGCACATATCTGGTCGCCTCCTACCATTCCGGGGCGCTGGACGCCTTCAAGGCGATGCGCGACCTGCGGCTCCTGCCGTCGCGCCACAGCTGCCGCCGCTTCGGTGTGTCGGAGGACGAGGCCGCGAGCCTGCTGCGCAATGCCGGCCCGCGCATCCTGCGCAGCCTGCCGCAGCTGACCCATGCGCTGTTCGACAGCACCATCGATCCCGGCTGGCTGCCCCGCCGCTTCACCCTGGAAACCGTGCTGGAGCCGGTGCCCAACCCCGAAAGCCGGGTGACGCTGGACCACGCCACCGATCCGTTCGGCTGCAACCTGCCGCGGGTGGACTGGCGCCTGACCGATCAGGACCGCCGGGGCGCGACCGAGACCCAGCGCCTGCTGCGCGAGGACCTGCTGCGGCGCGGCCTGATTTCCGTGGCGGACGGGGCCGAGGCAGCGGACGAGGCGACGATGGCCGATGTCGGCTGGTGCTGGCACCATATGGGCACCACCCGCATGCATGAATCGCCGCGTCACGGCGTGGTCGATCCCGATGGCCGGGTTCATGGCGTCGGCAACCTCTATGTCGCCGGCAGTTCCGTCTTCCCGACCATGGGGGCGGACCATCCGACCATGACCATCGTCGCGCTCGCCCTGCGGATGACCGACCGCGTCCTCGCCCTGCTGCAGGACGAACGGAACAGCCCGCCCGCTCCCGCGGTCGCCGCCTCGCTTTGAGCGGGGCGGCGGCGTCCTATATTCCTCTCCTTCGCGGAGAGGATTGCACCATGGACCTGTTCGACGATGTGCCGGCCCCGCTTGCTGAAAGCTTGCCGCCTCCCGCCGGGCCGCTGCCGGACATCGTGGCGCCGGGGCTCGACTGCCTGTTCGTCGGCTTCAATCCCGGCCTGCGGTCGGGAGCGCTCGGCCACCATTACGCCGGGCGCGGCAACCAGTTCTGGCGCCTGCTCGCCGACGCCGGCCTGACCCCCCGCCTCTACCGGCCGGAGGAGGACGTCACCCTGCCGGCCATCGGGCTCGGCTCCACCAACCTCGTCGCCCGCGCCACCGCCAGCGCCGCCGACCTGTCGCGTGCGGAGCTGCGCGGCGGGGTGCCACGGCTGGCGCGGATCGTCGCCTTCGTCCGGCCCCGGGTGCTGGCCTATACCGGCAAGGGCGTCTATCTGGCGGCGACCGGCCTGCCCGACGCCCCCTGGGGCGTGCAGGACCGCGGCCTTTTCGACGGCGTCGCCGACGTGGTGGTGCCCTCGCCGAGCGGCCTCGCCCGCCTGCCCTTCGAGGAAAAGCTGCACTGGTTCCGCGAGGTCCGGGCCGAGATCGAACGGCGACGCCCCACCCCGTCCGCAATTCCTGGCTAGTCGGTAGAGATAACTGTCCGGACGGGGAGTATCGGCCGGGCGCGGGGGCCGCGGGGGGCAATCCCCCTGCCCCGGCGAATCTCCGGGAAAGGCGAGGATGCGGAAACGGCCTTGAGCCATGCTGTGCGCCGCATGACCGCCATCGACCGCCACAGCATCCCTCACGACCCGTTGCCCGCGCCGGAGACCGATATGGTCGCAACCGATCCGGTCGCCCTGCGGCTGCGGCGGCGCCATTGGACGGTTCTGGCGCTGGCCGTCCTGCTGCTGGCCGGGGTGCTGGGCGCCGCCTGCTACATTACGGTGCTGACGCCCGCCCTGAAGGCGACCGACACGGCGACCGCCACAGCCATCGAAGCGGCGGACCCCTGGGGACCACAACTGCCCCGGCCGTCCTTTCCGGTCGTCCAGTCCCAGCGGCTCGCCCGGCTTCTGCGCATCAAGCCGCCACGCAAAAAAGAACCGGCGGAGACCTCCGTCCCCGCCGGTCCGATGCGGGTCGATCCCGCGGTGAGGCTGCTGGTGGACCAGGGCTGGCCCGGCCGCCGGCCGGCGGCGATTCCCGCCACCGCCCGGACTGCCAGCATTGGGGCGGCCAGCATCGCTCCATCCCCGCAACTGACCCCGCAACTGACGGCAGCCCAACCGGTCCCCGCCCAACTGACGGCGGGGAACCAGTCGGCCTCGCCCTAGCGGCCCCGTCTCAGCTGACGATGCCGCCCCGGCTGAAGGGCAGCGTCTGCAAGGGCTGTCCGGTCACCGAGAAGACGGCGTTCGCCACCGCCGGCGCCACGGTCGGGACGCCGGGTTCGCCGGCGCCGGTCGGCCGTTCGTGCGACGGCACGATGTGGACCTCCACCGCCGGCATGTCCGACATCCGCATCGGCAGATAGCTGTCGAAGTTGGCCTGATCCACCTTGCCGTCGGTCATGGTGATCTCGTCGCGCAGCGCATGGCCGATGCCCCAGCCGGCACCGCCCTCCATCTGCGCCTTGACGATGTCGGGGTTGACGACCTCACCGCAATCGACGGCGACGACGACGCGGTCGACCTTGATCTGCCCCTTGGCGTCGACCGACACGTCGGCGACATGGGCGACATAGGTGTTGAAGCTTTCATGCACGGCGACGCCGCGGCCCTTGCCCTGCGGCAGCGGCTGACCCCAGCCGGCCTTCTCGGCCGCCAGCTTCAGCACGCCGGCCAGACGCGGATGGTCCTTCAGCATTTCCATACGGAAGGCCACCGGGTCCTTGCCGGCCGCCTTGGCGAGGCGGTCGATCATCACCTCCTTGGCATAAGCCGTGTGGGTGTGCCCGACCGAGCGCCACCACAGCGTCGTCACCGGCGAGGCGACAGTGTGCGCGTCGACCGCGAGGTTCGCCACCGGATAGGCCATGTCCGAAGCGCCCTCGACCATCGTCTCGTCGACGCCGTTCTTGACCATCACCGCCTCGAACGGCGTGCCGGCCATGAAGCTCTGGCCGACGATCCGCTGCTTCCAGCCGACCAGATCGCCCCTGGCATCGACCGCCGCCGTGATCCGGTGCAGGACCAGCGGACGGTAACGGCCGCCCTTGATGTCGTCCTCGCGCGTCCAGACCAGATGCACCGGGGCCTTGGGATAGGCCTTGGCGATGGTCACCGCCTCGGCGATGTAGTCGGCGCTGGGGGTGGCGCGCCGGCCGAAGCTGCCGCCGGCCCATTGGGTCTCGATCTTCACCTGCTCCGGCTTGCAGCCCAGGATGTGGGCGGCGACCATCTGCTCGACCGTCTGGAACTGCGACCCGGCCCAGATGGTGCAGCCACCCTCCGGGTTCAGCGCCACCACGGCGTTCAGCGGCTCCATCGGCGCATGGGCGAGGTAGGGGAAGACGAACTCGCCCTCCACCACATGACCGCCCTTGGCCTTCGCGTCGGCAATCGCCTTCTCCGCATCGCCCTTGGCGGCGGCGACGTCGCCCGGCTTCTCCGCCACCTTGCGGTAGTCGGCCAGCATGGCGTCGGTGCCACGGGTCTCGGCCTTGGCGTCATCCCAGGTCACCGTCAACGCCTCGCGGCCCTTGATGGCGGCCCAGGTGTTCTTGGCGATCACCGCGACGCCGACCGGCAGGGTCAGCACCTCGATGACGCCCGGCACCTTGCGGGCGGCGGCGTCATCGACGCTCTTCACCGTGCCGCCGAAGCGCGGGCTGCGGGCCAGCACCGCCGTCACCTGATCCGGGCGGCGGATGTCCATGGCGTAGATGGCGGTGCCGTTGGTCTTGCTGACGTGGTCCAGACGGTGCAGGTCCGGCTTGCCGATCAGCACATAGTCCTTCCGGTCCTTCAGCTTGACCTGCTGCGGCACCGGCAGCTTCGACGCCTCCTCCGCCAGCTCGCCGAAGGTCAGGCTGCGGTTGCTGGCGGCATGGCGGACCACGCCCTTCGACACCGTCACCTCGCCGGCCGGCACGTTCCAGCGCGCGGCTGCGGCGGCAACCAGCATGGCGCGGGAGGCGGCGCCGGCCATGCGCAGCTCGTCCCAACTGTTGGCGACGGCGGTGGAGCCGCCGGTGCCCTGGACGCCGAAGAAATGGTTGGCGTACAGCTTCTGGTTGGCCGGGGCGAAGGCCCCGCGGACCTGGGACCAGTCGGCGTCAAGCTCTTCCGCCGCGATGGTGGCGAGGCCGGTGACGATGCCCTGGCCCTTGTCCAGATGCTTGGCCAGCACGGTGACCGTGTTGTCCGGCGCAACGATGATGAAGGCGTGCGGGCGCGGGTCGGCCGGGCCGACGATCTTCGGCGCCGCCTCGGCGGCCAGCGCCGGCATCGGCAGATGCGCGCCGATGACCAGCGCCCCGGCCCCGGCGCCGATGGCCTTCAGGAAGCCGCGGCGCGACGGGGCCGGCAGCGGACCGGGAGCGAAACCGGACTCGGGGAACCCGTGCTCGGCGGCGTGGCGGATCAGATGATGCAGCATGGATCAGGCCCTCATCGTCTGGGCGGCATCCTTGATCGCCGCGCGGATGCGGACATAGGTGGCGCAGCGGCAGACGTTGCCGTCCATCGCCGAATCGATGTCCTGGTCGGTGGGGTTCTGGTTGTCGGTCAGCAGCGCGATGGCGCTCATGATCTGGCCCGACTGGCAGTAGCCGCACTGGACGACGTCCAGCTTCTGCCACGCCGCCTGAACGGCCTGCGCGGCCTTGCCCTTCACGCCCTCGATGGTGGTGATCTTGCTGTCCGGCGTCAGCATGCTGACCGGGGTCTGGCAGGCGCGGGTCGGCGTGCCGTCGACATGGACGGTGCAAGCGCCGCACTGGGCGATGCCGCAGCCGAACTTGGTGCCGGTCATGTTCAGCTCGTCCCGCAGAACCCACAGGAGCGGCATGTCCTCGGGAACGTCGACCTGACGCTCCTCGCCGTTGACGTTGATGCGAACCATGGCTCTTGCCTCTTTCTCCCTGAACGGAACCGCCGGCTTCTGATGGCGACGACAGGTCCGCTGCCCGGCTATGGGCGATGGCTAGGAATTGAATGTTTTTTGATTGTCGACTGCTCGGGTCAGCTCTGGCTCGACAGAATACACCGTCCAGTGCACAATGAGCTAGGCAGCTTTGGTTCATATCGCCATGAAGGCAATTCATAATCCCGCGCTCGATCTCAACCTCATCAAGGTGTTCGACGCGCTGCTGGAGACCCGCAACGTCTCCCGCGCCGCCGACGCGCTGGGCGTCAGCCAGTCAGCGGTCAGCCACGCGCTGGCCCGGCTGCGCACGCTGGTCGGCGACCCGCTGTTCGTGCGCACCGGCAACCGGATGGAGCCGACGCCGCGTGCCCAGCGTCTGGCGGAACCGCTGCGCGACCTGCTGGTGGGGGCCGCCCGCGCCCTGTCGGCGGAGGAGGATTTCGATCCCCAGCGGGAGGAGCGGAACTTCACCATCTCCACCTCCGATTCGATGCAGGCGGTGCTGCTGACCGGCATCCTGCGCGATGCGGTGGAGGGCAACCAGCGCGTCTCGGTCTCGCTGCTCAGCCTCGATCCCGACGCCATGATGACCGCGTTGGACGACGGCACGCTGGACCTTGCCATCGGCTATCTGCCGGAGCTGCGGCGCTGGCACGACCGGCAGGTGCTGTACCGGGAAACCCATGTCTGCCTGTTCAACCCGGCGCTTGTGCCCGTCACCCCGCCCATCGGGCTGGAGGATTACACCCGCTATCCGCACCTGATGCCGTCGCTGCGCGGCGGGCTGACCAGCTTCATCGACGACGAACTGGCGGCGCTGGGCACAAGGCGGCGTGTCGCCGCCTCCACCACCCAGTTCCTGGCGATCCCGATGATCCTGATGCGGGCGCCGATGCTGACCTCGCTGCCCGCCCGGCTGGCCCAGTTGTGCGCAGATGCGCTGGGGCTGGCCACCAGCCCGCTGCCCTTCGACGTCGGCGACTATGAGGTGTCGATGATCTGGCACCGCCGCAACACCGGCTCCCCCTCCCACGGATGGCTGCGGCATCGGATGGCCGAGGAAGCGGCGAAACTGTAGGGCAAGCACGCGCCGAACCACCGCGCATACACGGAAATGCACGCATAAAAAGAACATATACGATGAATTTCTATTGAGCGTGCAAGGTTATCAACGCTAGATCATCATCCATACAAATAATTTCTTGCCGCGCGGGTGGTGTCGCCATCCGTGGCCGCTCTTTTATACGCCCGATCCCGCGCGGCCGGTCCGCCACGGCTTCGTGCGCCCTCACGGAAAGGAATCGACATGAGTTTCCTGAACCCGGTGCGCCTCGTCTTTTCAGGGATTTTCCAGGCCGACGTCTCGACGGTGAACAACGACGTCCGCCATTACGACAGTGAAAGCTTCGAGTCCTCCTATCAGGAATTCCAGCAGAAGCTGCCGAGCGGCGCCACCGTCGCCAACGGCTGGTGGAACCCGACCGGGTCGGGCGCCTTCCGCCTGATCGACTGCAAGGTGGTGGGGCTGGGCTTCGCCGACGGCAGCTTCGTCGATACGCCGGGCACCGACGCCGCGCTCGGCATGCTGATCGGCGGTTCGACCGACCGCACCAGCGGCAAGCTGGTCGATCTCGACCCGCAATGGCAGATGGCCTCCGCCCCCTGGGGCCTGGACGTGCGGCTGACCGACGGCAGGACGCCGGCCTTCTTCGGCGGACGCTACCAGCCGAACCCCTTCCGCGACCTGTGGTTCAACCGGAACATCAACGCCCAGTCCGACAGCGCCGCCTCCTCCACCTTCCAGTCGGTGCTGGAGAATGTGGAATGGGCCGACGAGGCGATGCTCAGCCCCTTCCTGCGGCAGCTGCGCGACGCCACCACCGGCAACATGCTGTCGATCCGGCTGGCGACCTTCGGCTACAACGGCAACGTCAAGGATCCGCGCTTCACGCTGGGCACCGTGGTCGGCACCATCGGCCCGCAGCTGGACGGCGAGCCGACCTCCTTCATCCGGGGCCGCCGCTTCATCCCCGCCAACAACATCCCCAACAGCTGGGCCGGCATCACCTATTTCTCCGGCCAGATCGACGAGCCGTCGCAGACCGCCTTCCTCGACCTGTCGAACGCCCTGCAGATCATCGATTCCAAGGGCACGCCCAACCCCATCGGCGCCCTGACGCTGGGCATCCTGCGCGACGCCTCAATGGTGGAGAACACGCCGGTCACCCCGGCCAGCTTCCTGCCCATCGCCCGCATTCCCTATGACGACCCGGACTGGCTGGCGAAGACCGCCGGCGTCTTCGCCGCCAAGCTGACCGACGAGCAGGTCGCCCTGGCGAAGACCAACCCGCTGGCCCTGGTGACGGTGTCGGAGACCAATCCGGGCAGCACCGACCTCGATCTCGGCTATGGCATCGTCGCCATCCGCGAGGCGCAGGACGGGCTCTATGTCTGCGCCGAACCGGGGGTCCACCGCATCGACGGCGCCGGCCGGGCGGAATCGCTGGTCTATGCCACCCGCTACGGCCAACCGGTGCCCGGCGCTTCCATCGCCATCACGCAGATGGGTCGCATCCCCGGCCAGGGCGGCGGCTTCGGCGTCGACCAGCCGAGCGCACCGATCCCCGACATGGGGGTTCCCGAGGCGGCGGTCACCTTCGCGACGGACAGCGGTCCGGCCACCGGCGGCACCATCACCGCCGACGAGGACGGCGTCGCCCGGCTGGAGATCTCCACCCAATCGCCGGGCAACCCGCGCGGCTACATCGACGGACAGGTCTACCTGATCGACTACCGCATTCCGGGCCAGAGCAACACGGCGCGGTCGACCTTCGATTATGTCGTCCTGCATGTCCGCGACGATTTCGACGTGCCGGCCGATCCGACCTGGGACGACATCGCGCCGATCATGACGCAGTACGGCAACCTGTACCCGATCATGAGCAAGCATCTGGTCGATCTCAGCAGCGAGGCGTCCTGCGCCCGCCACGCCGACATCCTGCATCTGGCCTTCTCCCTGCCGGAGACCGACCCGAACTACATGCCGGTCACCCGCGACCTGTCGGTCTACAAGCGCAAGACCATCCTCGCCTGGCTGGCGAAGGTCCAGCGCGGCGAGACGGCGGTGCAGGCCAAGGCGCATCAGGCGGTTGCCGCCGCCCCCGGCCTGCGCACCGGCCCGTCGGGCGCCGCTCCGGCCAAGGCGGCCACAGCGACGCCGGACCAGCCGACGGCGGCGGACGGAAAGACCCGCTTCGCCAAGAACTTCGCCCGCGTCTCCACGCCGCCGCGCTCCTGACGCCCGGTCCTAAGGGAAGGAATCAGCCATGCTGAAGATTCAGCCGCACTTCGCCCAGGGCATCGACACCGTCCAGATCCTGCGCAACGCCCTGCAATCCGCGGTGGAGCTGGAGCACGCCACGCTCCCCGCCTATCTGACCGCCCTCTATTCGATCAAGCCCGGCACCAACCGGGAAGCGGCGGCCATCATCGGTTCGGTCTCGGTGCAGGAGATGCTGCACATGACCATCGCCGCCAACATCCTGAACGCGGTCGGCGGCCATCCGGTGATCGACAAGCCGGGCTTCATCCCGGTCTATCCCGGCCCGCTGCCGATGGGCGTCCATGAAGGGCTGACCATCTCGCTGGGCAAGCTGACCCGCAGCCTCGTCTACGACATCTTCATGACCATCGAGGAGCCGGAGGTGCCGCAGGCCTATCCGGTGAAGCAGCCGGCGCTCGCCATGTTCCAGATGAAGGCGGCGGCGGCGCAGGAGCCGGGCTTCGCCACCATTGGCGACTTCTACGCCGCGATCTCCAAGGCCATCGGCGAGATGGGGGAGGAGATCTTCACCGGCGATCCGTCCTATCAGGTGGTGGACAACACCTGGTTCCCGCCCGACCAGCTGTTCCCGGTCACCGACGTGGCGAGCGCCCAGCGCGCCATCCAGGTGATCGTCGAACAGGGCGAGGGCACCCCCCAATCCCCGCGCGAGGCGGACAACGAGGCGGCGCTGGCCCATTACTACCGTCTGGCGCAGATCGTCTACGCCCGCCGGCTGGTGAAGGACCGCGACGAGCCGCTCGGCTGGTCCTATTCCGGCGCCCCGGTCGGCATCGACCCGGCCGGGATCTGGAACCTCTATCCCAACGCCAAGACGGTGGACTATCCGGAGGGCAGCCGCGCCCGCACGGTGTCGCAGCAGTTCAACACCACCTACACGGCACTGCTGAGCGCGCTGCACATCGCCTTCAACGGCCAGCCGGAACGGCTGCGCGCCGCCATCGGCCTGATGTACGAACTGAAGCTGACCGCCGACCAGCTGGTGGCGATCCCGCTCCCAGGCACCGACTACACCGCGGCGCCGACCTTCGAGTATGCGCCGGTGAACGTGTGATTTAATTGCCCTCTCCCGCCTCTCGCACAAACTTCGTTTGTGCTGACGGCGTCAGGCGGATCAAAGGTCCGCTGAGAGCCCCGGGAGAGGGAGGGGACCCGCCAAAGGCGGGGAGGGTGAGGGGTGACCCAAGAATCCCGAACCGCATGGTTCCTTGCACCACCCCTCACCCTTCCCACCGCTTCGCGGTGGGCCCCTTCCCTCTCCCGGGACGGGAGAGGGAGCTACTCCCCCTCAATCCGCAGTCACCGACCGAATCTCGTCCTGGCTGAAGCGCTGCTGCTCCTCCATCACCATCTGCGACAGCTCGCGCTTCAGGCGGTTGAACTCCGGGGCGGAGCCGTCGCGCGGGCGGGGCATGTCGACGACGACGTCGCGCTTGATGGTGCCCGGCCGGTAGGTCATCACGATGATGCGGTCGGCCAGATAGATGCTCTCCTCGATGGAGTGGGTGACGAACAGGATGGTCTTGCCGACCTCCTCCCAGATGCGCAGCAGCTCGTCCTGAAGGGTGCGGCGGGTCAGGGCGTCGAGCGCGCCGAACGGCTCGTCCATCAGCAGGATCGGGCTGTCGAGCGCCAGCACGCGGGCGATGGCGACGCGCTGGCGCATGCCGCCCGACAGGTCCTTGGGGAAGCGGTTGCGGAAGTCCTGCAAATGCAGCTTCTGCAGCAGCCACTCCACCCGCTCGGCGATCTCGGCCTTGGACATCCCCTTGATCTCCAGGCCGAAGGCGACGTTCTGCGCCACCGTCATCCAGGGGAACAGGGCATATTCCTGGAACACCATGCCGCGGTCGGGGCCGGGTTCGGTGATGATGCGGCCATCGACGGTGACGGTGCCCTTCGTCGCCGGCTGGAACCCCGCCACCGCGTTCAGCAGCGTGGACTTGCCGCAGCCCGACGGGCCGAGCAGGCAGATGAACTCGCCCTTGCGGATGTCGAGGTCGATGTTCTGCAGGGCGACGATCTTCTGCGCACCGACGGCGAAGGTCTTCTCCACCCCGCGCACCTGGATCTGCACCGGCGCAGCGTCGGGAACGGGCGTGGTGTCGGCAACGGTCTTCAGCATGGACATCATCTCCAATCCCTCCCGGTCAATTCTCAAGCCCGCGGTGCCAGCGCAGCAGGTGGTTGTTCAGGCGGTTCATGCCGATGTCGATGGCAAGGCCGAGCAGGCCGATGGTGAACATCCCGGCGATGATCTTGTCGGACCACATGAATTCGCGCGCTTCCAGGATGCGGAAGCCGAGGCCGGAGTTGACGGCGATCATCTCCGACACGATCACGACGATGAAGGCGGTGCCGATGCCGATCCGGGCGCCGGCCAGGATATAGGGGGTGGCGGCCGGCAGGATGACGCGGACGAACATGGTCAGCCGGCCGGCGCCCAGATTGCGGGCGGCGCGCAGATAGATGCCGTCGACATGGCGCACCCCGGCGATGGTGTTCATCAGCACCGGGAAGAAGGCGCCGATGGCGATCAGGAACACGGCCGGCGGGTTGCCCAGTCCGAACCACAGGATCGCCAACGGGATGTAGGCGATGGGCGGGATCGGCCGCAGCACCTGCATCAGCGGATCGAACAGCGCGTAGATGCGCGGGTTGCCACCCATGGCGAGACCCAGCGGAAGGGCCAGCCCGGCGCCGACGGCGAAGCCCAGCACCACGCGGTACAGGCTGGACCAGGCGTCGAACAGCATCTCGCCCGACAGCGCCCACAGGATCCAGCTGGATTGCGCCGGGTCATAGGGCTCGGTCGGCAGCAGGTAGGCCCACCAGCGTTCCACCACCGCGACGGGCGACGGCAGAACCACCTGGTTGATCAGGCCGGAACTGGACAGGGCCTGCCACAGCAGGATGGCGAGGACCGGAACCAGGGCGCCGCGCGCGACGGCGGCGGGCGAGAAACGGGGCTTGGCTTGGGACATCGGGCGTCCTCCTTCCGCTGGGTGTGGCTCAGTTCGCCTTCACGGTGCCGGCAGCGGCATCGTTCGCGGCAGCCTTGGTGGCCTTCGCCTTCTCCAGCAGGTCCAGCTTCACCCACTCCTCGGCCTTCGGCGGGGTGTCCATGCGGCCGACGCCGAACTTCTGCATCATGTCGGTCGTGACCTGAACGTGATGGACCGAGATGTCGTAGCTGTAGGGCGAGTTGCCGATGGCGTCCTTGAAGTCCTGGCTGCTCAGCTGGCCCTTGAACATCTGTTCGCGGACATATTTCTCGGCCAGATCGGGGTTGGCGATGAAGGTCGCCGTCGCCTCGACGAAGCAGCGGATCAGCCGCTCGGCCACATCATGCTTCTTCTTGTAGAAATCCTCGGTGACCACCAGCGACCGCACCGGCTCGCCCAACTCGGTGTCGTAGGGCTTCAGCACCTCGACGCCGAAGCCCTTGTTGATGGCTTGGCTCGACTGCGGCTCGGACTGCGACATGGCGTCGATGCTGCCGGCCAGCAGGGCCTGATTCATGTCGGCGTAGGCCATGTAGACGATCTGCACGTCCTTGCCCGGACGGTCGGACCAGCTCAGCCCATGCTTCGACAACTCGGCCAACAGGATCAGCTCCTGGGCGCCGCCGCGCGGGGTGGCGACCTTCTTGCCCTTCAGGTCGGCGATGCCCTTGATGCCCGCGTTCGGCCGCGCGACGATGCGGGCGCCGCCCTTGGCGAAGCCGGCCACCGCATAGATCGGCACGCCCGACGCGCGGCCGGCGATGGCGGCGTCGACGGCGCTGGCCGCGACGTCGATCTCACCGGCGACGATGGCCGGCAGGATGTCGATGCCCTTGGGGAAGACCCGCTCTTCGATCTTCAGGTCGTACTTGCCGGCGATCTCCTTCATGTAGGACACCGCGCCGTAATGGGCGAATTTCAGGTTGCCGAGTCGGACCAGATCGGCGGCCGAGGCGGCCTGGGTGGCGAGCGCGGCGGCGGCGAAGGCGGTGGCGGCAAGCAGGGTCTTCCTGAGCATCTGGTCTCTCCCATGGGGCTTGATCCGCGACCCGTCGCCGCGGTTGCCTCAGAGAAGAGCAAGCGGCATGCCATAATCAGTTCGCCGCGCAAACAGTTGAAAAGCCTGGACCCGGCCTTTCCGACCGCGGGCCGTTTCGGCGGAAATCCGCCGTTCCGGTCCTCACAGTCGGCGGATTTCCGCCGATGGCAGGGCTGCGGCAGGTCGCCGCGCCGGACGGAAGCCCCCCTTGCCGCATACGACAAGTCATCGCAGCGCAACGAAAATGCGTGTAGAACATGCTGCATCTGCGAACCAACGCACGCGCTCAACGATAGGGACAAGAAACATGGCCGAGAGCATGGGAATCGAGACCATCGGCGTCATCGGCGCCGGTCAGATGGGTAACGGCATCGCCCAGGTCTGCGCCGTCGCCGGCCTGACGGTGGTGATGACCGACATCTCCGAGGAAGCGGTGCAGCGCGGCCTGTCGACCGTCGCCGGCAGCCTGGACCGTCTGGTCAAGAAGGAGAAGATGACCGCCGCCGACCGCGAAGCGGCCCTGGCGCGCATCACCGCCACCATCGACAAGTCGAAGCTGGCTGCTTGCGATCTGGTGATCGAGGCCGCGACCGAGAACGAGGACCTGAAGGTCAAGATCCTGAAGGACCTCTGCGCGACCCTGAAGCCGGAGGCGCTGGTCGCCACCAACACCTCGTCGATCTCCATCACCAAGCTGGCGACGGCCACCGACCGTCCGGACCGCTTCATCGGCCTGCACTTCTTCAACCCGGTGCCGCTGATGGCGCTGTTGGAGATCATTCGCGGCATCCAGACCAGCGACGACACCCACGCCAAGGCGATGGCCTTCGCCAAGCGCGTCGGCAAGTCGCCGATCACCGCAAAGAACAGCCCCGGCTTCGCCGTCAACCGCATCCTCTGCCCGATGATCAACGAGGCGATCTTCGCGCTGCAGGAAGGCATCGCCACCGCCGAGGACATCGACGCCGGCATGAAGGCTGGCTGCAACCACCCGATCGGCCCGCTCGCTCTCGCCGACCTGATCGGTCTGGACACCATGCTGTCGGTGATGGAGGTCTTCTATGAAGGCTTCAACGACCCGAAGTACCGCCCGGCCCCGCTGCTGAAGGAGATGGTCGACGCTGGCTTCCTCGGCCGCAAGTCCGGCCGCGGCTTCTACGACTACAGCAAGTAAGTGCTGGGGGTGAGGGGGCGTTACGCCCCCTCCCTGACCTTTCCGCGCTCCATCGCCGCGACCAGTTCGCGCTCCAGCGTTTCGGCCCGGTGCGCCGCGGTGTGGGCGGCCAGGATCCGCCGGCGCGCCTGCTCGCCGATCTCACCCTCCGCCGCCGGGCGGCGCAGCACCTCCAGCACCTCGTCGGCGCTTTCCGCCAGGATGATCTCCCGCCCTGGCTCCAGCAGCGTGTCGATGCCGTCCCAGATGTCGGAGATGATCGGCGTGGCGCAGGCCGCCGCCTCGAACAGGCGGACGCTGGGGCTGTAGCCGGCGCGGATCATGTCCTCGCGCGTCACGTTCAGGGTGAAACGGCTCGCCGCATAGAAGGCCGGATGGTCGGCCGGCGGCACATGGTGCAACCGCTCCACATTCGCCGGCCAGACGATGTCGTCCGGGTATTGCGGCCCGGCCACCACGAAGCGCAGCTCCGGCGCGCGGCGCGCCGGCTCCAGCAGCAGACGGTCCAGCGTCGGCTGGCGGTCGATGCTGTAGGTGCCGAGATAGCTGAGATCCCAGCGTTTGGGCACCGGCATGGGCGCGTAGGCCTCCGCATCCACAGAGCAATAGAGCGCGCGGGCCGCCGGCGAGCCGTACTGCTCCATCAACCGGTCGAGCGTCGGCCCGCCGGTGAAGGAGAAATACACGTCGTAACCGGGGATGACCTCCGGCGCGAGATACTCGTAATCGCCGCGCTCCAGCTTCGCCAGGGTCACCGGCGTGTCGATGTCGTAGAAGGCCACCACGCCCCGCGCCGTCTCCTGCGCCCAGCGTCCGACCGCCACGCCTTCCGGCACGTAGGATCCGACCAGCACCGCATCCGCCCCGGCCACATCAGCGGTGAAGCGCTTCAGATCCTCGAGGTCCGTGTAGAAGGCCAGCTCGCACCAGCCCGGGTTCGGCAGGTCGCGGTTGTCGGCATACCAGGGAACGTCCCGCTCCAGGAACAGGATCTCGTGCCCGCGCGCCGCGAAGGATTTCAGCAGCGCGCGGAAGGTGGTGGCGTGCCCATTCCCCCAGGAGGAGGACAGGCTGAGCCCCAGGACGACCAGCTTCATGCCGCGCTCCGTTCCCGGCGGGCGGCCAGCGCGCCGCGCAACAGCTGGTCCACCTCGACCGCCCGGCGGGCATAGGTGTGGCCGGCCAGGATGCGGCGCCGCGCCGCCTCGCCGATGGCGCGCGAGCGTTCCGGCGTCAGCGCGCGCAGGTGGTCGGTCACGTCCTGCCCATCGCGGGCGACCAGCACCTCCTCGTCCGGGGCCAGGAACAGCTCCACCCCTTCCCAGGCGTCGGTTATCAGGCAGGCGCCGGCGCCGGCCGCCTCGAACACGCGGGTGGCGGGGGAAAAGCCGAACTCCGCCATGCTGTCGCGGGCGATGTTCAGCACCGCCTTGGCCGAGCTGTTGAAGGCGTTGTGGTCGGCGGTGCCGACATGGCCGATGTGGGTGACGTTGCCCGGCAGTCCCTTGGTCTCCCAGCCGCTGCCGCCGATGATGTAGCGGGCATCGGGGTTGCGCGCCGCCGGCTCCAGGAAGAAGCGCTCCACCCGCGCCTCGCGGTCGGGCAGCCGGTTGCCGAGGAAATTCAGGTCGGCGCGGAAGCGGCCCTGCGGCGGCACCGGATGGTGGGTGGACGGGTCCAGCGCGTTGTAGATCGGCCGGCAGACCGGCGCCCCCATCGCCTCGTAGGCCGAGACCACCGGCGGCCCGCCGCCATAGGTCAGCACGAAGTCCAGTTCCGGCAGGCGGCGGCGCAGCACATGGTCGGGCGCCTGCCGCAGCTCCGCCAAGGTCGCCGGGGCATCGACATCCCAATAAATGCGCAGGGCCTGCGGGTTGGCGGCGTCCATCACGCCGTCCAGCAGTTCGTCGTCGAAGACGCCGACGCCATTCGCCTTCACCACCACGTCGGCCTTCACCGCTTCGGCGATCACCGCGCGGCAGGCCTCCAGCGTGGCGTCATAGACAACGACCTTGGCATAGTCCGGCGGCTCGATGTCGCGGTGCTTCTGGCGGTCGAAGGCGTCCGGCTCGTAGAAGGTGATGTCCCAGCCATGCTTGGCCAGTTCGCTCAGCATGCCGCGGTAATAGGTGGCGGCGCCGTTCCAGTAGGAGGACAGCAGGCTGGACCCGTAAAAGGCCATCTTCATCGGGCGGACTCCTCAAGGACCGATTCTTTTTGATTGCCGCGCAGGCTGGCGACGATGGACAGCAGCTCGTCGACGCGGTGGGCGCACGTATGGCGGGCGCGGATCGTCTCCAACCCGTTGCGGACCAGCTCGGTGCGCAGCCCCTCGTCCCGGTCGACGGCGCGCAGATGGGCGGCCATCTCCCCGCCGTCGCGGGCGAACAGGAAGTCGCGGCCGGGGCGGAACAGCCCTTCGGCATCGCTCCACGGCGCGCTGACCAAGGGGATGCCGCAGGCCAGCGCCTCGAACACACGGATGGTCGGAATGCCCGGCAGCATGTCGACATAGAAGCGGCGCGGCACATGGACGGTCACGCGGTGGCGGGCGAAGATCTCCGGCGCCCGCGCGTTCGGCAGCCAACCCTTGTAGGCGATGCCGTAGCGCTTCAGCGTCGCCAGGGCCGGCTTTGGATAGCGCACGCCGTAGATCTCCAGCGGCAGCCCGGCGTCCCTGGCCGGCGCGAACAGGAAGCGTTCAAGCTCCTCCGTCCGCTCACCGTCGCCCCAATTGCCGATCCACACCGCGCCGGTGCGCGGACCTTCCTCAGCCGGCGGATGGAACAGGCGGATGTCGGCGGCCTCGTGCCAGACGAAGACCCGGCCCTCCCAGCCCCAGCGGCGGTAGACGGCGGCGAGCGTCTCGCCGAAGGCCAGCACGCCGTCATAGCCGGATAAATCGAAGGCGTTGATCGCCTCGGGATCGCTGACCGCGCGGTGATGGGTGTCGTGGAACAGCAGGGTGAAGCGCCCGCCGCGCTTGCGCGCTTCGCCGACGGCGGCGACCAGCGCCGGATCGTTCCATTCATGGACGATCACCAGATCGGCACCGTCGCAGGCCGCCTCCACATCGAAGCCCTTCGGCATGGTGCGCGACGACAGCTCCGGATAGAGCGTGCGATAGGCGTCCAGCCCGGCCTCGCCATGGTCGGCCAGCAGGTTTTCCAGGCTCCAGGCCCCTTCCGGCTCCAGCACCTGCACGTCATGGCCGCGGGCGATCAGGTCGCGCAGGACACCGCGCAGGAAATGGGCGTTGCCGTGGTTCCAGCAGGAGGCCAGCGAATGGGTGAAATAGACGATCCTCACGCGATCACCTCCGAACGCACGGGATGCGTCACCGACCGATAGACGTCGAGCATCCCGGCGGTGAGCCGGTCCATGTCATAGCGGGCGGCCCGTCGGCGGGCGGCGGTGCCGAGTCGCCGGGCCTCCAGCGGGTCGTCCAGCAGCCGGCGCAGGGTCGCGGCCAGAGCCTTGGCATCACCCGGATCGGCGAAGATGGCGGCGCCGTCCCATAACTCGCGGAAGCTGGCAATGTCCGACAGCACCAGCGCACAGCCGGCCTGCGCCGCTTCCAGCACCGTCAGCCCGAACGGCTCGTACAACGGAAGCGAGGCGAAGACCGGCGCCCGCGCCATCCACCCCGCAACCGACGCGCCGTCCAGCCGCCCCAGCGCCCGCGCATGAGTCAGACCTACGCGATGCCCGGTCGGGCTTTCCAGCGGCCCGGCGGCAAAGACCGGCACGTCCAGCAGCTTCGCCGCCGCGTCCAGCAACTCGACGTTCTTGCCCGAATCCCACAGCCGTCCGGCGGTGAAGACGAAGCGTTCCCGTCCCATCGCCGCCCGCCGTGGCCCCGCCTTGCGGGCATAGCGCCCGTTGCGCACCACCACCGGCGGTGCCACGCCATAGAGCGCCGCAGTCGCTTCGGCAAAGGCGGCGCTGGGCGCCACCAGCACATCGCAGGCCTGATAGCCGCGGCGCAGCAGCTCGGTCCTCCAGCGGAAATCCTCCGGCATCTCGCCGCCGCACACCGCCGCCCACCAACTTGCCATGCAGGAATGGCAAACGCCGACGACGGGCATGGTGAACCCGGCGTCGGCGGCCAGCGCCGGACTGTTCAGATGCACGACATCGGGACCGAGCCTTGCCGCCAGATCGCCCAGCGCCTCCGCCGTGCGACGCACCGCCGCCTCGTCGGGAGCGGTCCAGTCGAGCGGCAGACCGGTGTCGATCAGCTCCAGCCCGTCCACCGCGGCGGCGGCGGCGACCTGATCGGGATGGGGCGACGGCCCCAGCACCGCCAGCGTCACCCGCGTTCCCTGCCCCGCCAGATCGCGCGCCAGATCCAGCGCATAGGTCCACACCCCGCCGACGCTGTCGGCCGTCATCAGCACATAAGGTGGTTCTGCAGGCGGCGGCTTCTTTTGGGCACTCGTCAGCGGCAGGAGCATGCCGCCTCCAGTTCCGTCAGCGGCAAGGGCTCGTCCTCCTGGATGTCGCTCAGGCGTTCGAACTGGCCAAGGTAATGCTCGTGCGCCCGCTCCCACGCCCGGTCGTCCGGCTCGCCCCACAGGCGGCGGTAGTCGGGGGATGCCGGATAGGGGTAGAGCGGCACCGGGTCGTTGGCCCACACACCGGCGGCCAGCAGCTTCTCCCGCCAAGCCTTGACCATGTCGGCATCGTCGCCGGCCACGGCGATCAGGTTGGCCTGGACGAAGGGCACGCTGCGCCGGGCATGGATCAGCCGGTCGGCCAGATCGTCGGTGCTCATCCGGCACTTCTTGTCGAGCGAGGCGCGCCCTTCCTCGGTCAGGCTTTCCACCCCGGCCTCGATCGACACGCAGCCGGCCGCCCCCAGCAGGTCGAGCATCTCCGGCTTCCACAGATCGATACGCGTCTGCACGCCGAACTCGATCGGCCGGTCCACCAGCGCTTCCAGCAAATCGCGCCGGGGCAGGAAGATCTCATCGATGAAGTAGACGTATCGCACACCGGCGGCGATGAGCCCGTCGATCTCCTCCAGGATGAGGGCGGTGTCGCGCCGCCGGTACTGGTCGCGAAAGTCGATCTTGGCGCAGAAGCTGCAGTTGTAGGGGCAGCCGCGCGACGCCTCCACCTCCGCCCCCGGCCCGGCCGGCTCGGTGCCATAGCGGTGGTGGTGGTGGGGATGGCGCTGCAGCCACGCCACCGGCCAGGACAGCGCCGGCAAATCGGTGAAGCGCGCCGCATGCGGCCCGCCGGTCACCACCAGATCGCCGTCGCGGCGGAAGGCCAGCGCCGGAATGTCATCCAGAGCCCCGCCTTCGGCCAGCTTGGCGACGATCTCCTCGCACTCGCCGCGCACCACCAGATCGACGCCTAGCTTGCTGAGCGTCGGCGCCGGTGTCGTAGAGCCGTGCGGCCCGACCGCCACGGTGCGCCCGCCGCGACCGCCGAGCGCCGCGAGGAACTCGCGCGGCACCCGCAGCTCCGGCTGGGCGCAGCGCCAGAACAGGTAGGTCGGCGCCGTGGTCAGCACGGTCATCCCGGCATCGAAGGCGGCGACCCGCTCCGCAATCTCCGCGTTCGACAGCCCGTCCAGCGCGCCGTCCAGCAGCAGCACCTCGTGCCCGGCCTGTTCCAGCAGCGCCTTGGAATAGCCCAGTTCCAGCGGCAGATGCGCTTCGCGGCATCCGAAATAGATGCTGTGGTCGAAGCTCCAGGCCGGGTTGACCAGCGCAACCCTCATCAGGCCGCCTCCACCGACGGGGCGGCATTGGTCACGCCGCTCTTCTCCACCCGCAGCCATTCGGCCAGCAGGGCCACGCCCCGCTTCCACTCGGTCGGCTCGGCCAGCCCCAGCGCGTGGCGCGCCGCGCGGGTGTCCGACACGTAATAGCGCTGGTCGCCGGCGCGCCAGTCGCCGTAGCTGACCTCCACCTTGCGACCCATCAGATATTCGATGTGGGCGATCAGCTGGCGCAGGCTGATGGCGTTCGCCGCCCCGCCGCCCAGGTTGAAGGCGCGGCCCTTCACCTGCTCGATCCGCTCCCAGGCGGAGACATAGGCCTGCACCGTGTCGGCGGCGAACAGCACGTCGCGCACCTGCCGGCCGTCGCCGTAGATGGTGATCGGCTCGCCGTTCAGCGCGCGGATCAGGAAATGGGCGACCCAGCCCTGATCCTCCGTCCCCATCTGGCGCGGACCATAGATGCAGCTCATCCGCAGCACGGCGGTCGGCAGGTCGAAGCTGCGGGCGTAATCCAGCACATACTGGTCCGCCGCGCCCTTGGAGCAGCCATAGGGGGTGTGGAAGTCGAGCGGACGCGCCTCCGACACGCCATGCGCGCGGATCGCCGGATCGACCGGCGCGTAGGCATCGTCCACCAGTTCCAGGGGCACGTCGGCAAGGTCGCCATAGACCTTGTTGGTGCTGGCGAAGATCACCGGCGTCCGCCGGCCGGATCGGCGCACCGCCTCCAGCAGGGAAAGCGTGCCGCGGATGTTCACCTCGAAATCATCGACCGGGTCGACCATGCTGGTGGTCACCGCGACCTGGGCGGCCAGATGGAACACCGCCTTGGCGTCCTTCGCCGCCTCGACCAGCGCCTGTTCGGCGCGCAGGTCGGCGATGACGGCGCTGATGCGCGACGGGTGACGCGATTGCAGCCAGCGCAGGTTCCGCTCCACCCCCGGACGGCGCAGCGCGTCGTAGATCAGCACGTCATGCCCGTCCGACGCCAGCCGATCGGCAAGGTTCGATCCGATGAATCCGGCGCCGCCGGTGATGAGAACCGGGTTCTTGCTGCCGCTCATGCCACCAGACCCCGCTCTTCCAGTTCGCGGCGGGCGTCGGCGACGCGGTCCTGCGCCTCCTGCCGGGCGACCCATTCCGCCAGTTCGGCCAGCCCTTCGGAGAAGCTTTCCTGCCGGTCATAGCCCAGCACGGTGCGGGCCTTGGTCAGGTCGGGGATGTTGTGGCGGATGTCGCCTGCCCGCGCCTTTCCGGTGATCTCCGGCGAAAGGTCCGACCGCCCCATCGAGGCGGCCTGCATCAGCGCCACCTCCTCCACCGTGCGCTCCTCGCCGGAGCCGATGTTGAACACCTCGCCGCTGGCGGCCGGGTTGTCCAGCGCCAGCAGGAAGGCGCGGGCGACGTCGCGGACATGGACGAAGTCGCGGCGCTGCTGCCCGTCCTCGAAGATCATCGGGCGCTGGCCGTTGGCGATGCGCGAGGCGAAGATCGCCAGCACGCCGGTGTAGGGGTTGGACAGCGCCTGCCCCGGCCCATAGGCGTTCCACAGGCGCAGGGCCGAGCCCTCCATCCCGTACTGCGCGGTCAGCGTCAGCGTCAGCCGTTCCTGGACGTACTTGCCGATGGCATAGACCGACTTCAACGCCGGGCGCTTGCTTTCCGGGGTGCGCACCGGCACCAGCGGCCGGCCCTGCTGGTCCAGCGGGTCCCAGGTGCCATCCGGGTTGCGGGCGCCGCGGACGACGTCCTCCATCAGCGTGCCGTCGGCGGTGCGGTACAGCCCCTCGCCATAGATGCTCATGGACGACGCGACCACCACCCGGCGCACCGGCTTGTCGATCAGGCGCTGGAACAGCACGGCGGTGCCGTAGTCGTTCACCGAGGTGTAGCGGTCGACCGCATACATGCTCTGGCCGACGCCGACCTCCGCCGCGAGGTGGATCACCGAATCGACACCTTCCAGCGCCTGGGCGACCATCCCCTCGTCGCGCACGTCGCCAACCAGCAGCTCCACGTCGGGGTCCAGTTCATCGGGACGCTGCTGCGTCGGGTGCACCTGTTCGATCAGGCTGTCCAAGACCCGGACACGGTCGCCGCGGGCAAGCAGGGCCTTGGCGACGTGGCGGCCGATGAAGCCGGCTCCGCCAGTGACGAGAACGGTCTCTCCCACAAGTCCCTCCGAGGAATTTCAAACGATTTTTGACGTTGACGAGCGGAAACAAGGGGCAGGGCCAGCGGATATCGTCACCGCGAGCCCCCCGCTCGTCCCCGCAAGTTGCCCAGGGCACCCTGTGCGGTTTTATTTCATGACCGGCTCGCAACTCATTGTCGGAGTCACGTCGGCCGTACCGTCGACGTTAACACCGGCGTGAAAAATTGCGCACCTCGTCCAAAAGGCTTGCTACTAACGACCAATCTTCCGATGACTCATTTTAAAGTCTACAAATATACGCGCTCCGTGAAATGACGTGCATTTAAGGACGGGAGATCTCAGTGACTGGGAAAAAGCTCCGGGTAGCAATCGCTGGCGTCGGAAATTGTGCATCATCTTTTGTACAAGGGATATGCTATTATGCCGACGCCAAAGCCAATGAGCCGCCTCCTGGGCTTATGACTGTCGATCTCGGCGGTTATCACGTTGGAGACATCGAGATTTCTGCAGCCTTCGATGTTGCAGCATCGAAAGTGGGCTTCGACGTCGGAGAGGCTATTTTTGCGCCTCCCAATAATACTTTCCGTTTTGCCAAGCCTCCGCGCTTTGGCGTGCAGGTGGAACGCGGCCCGACGCTGGACGGCATCGGCAAATACCTCGCCGGCGACATCACCGAATCGGAGCAGCGGCCGGTGAATGTGGCGGAAGCCCTGCGTCGCACCGGAACCAACATCCTGGTCTCCTACCTGCCGGTCGGGTCGCAGCAGGCCACCGAGTTCTACGCCGAACAGGCGCTGGAGGCCGGCTGCGCCTTCGTCAACTGCATCCCGGTCTTCATCGCCTCCAACCCCGTCTGGGCACGGCGCTTCGCCGAGCGCGGGCTGCCGATCATCGGCGACGACATCAAGAGCCAGGTCGGCGCCACCATCGTCCACCGCATGCTGGCCAACCTGTTCCGCGAGCGCGGCGTCCGGCTGGACCGCACCTATCAGCTGAATTTCGGCGGCAACACCGACTTCAAGAACATGCTGGAGCGCGAGCGCCTGGAGTCGAAAAAGATCTCCAAGACGCAGGCGGTCACCAGCCAGCTGGACGTGCCGCTCGATCCCGACGACGTGCATGTCGGCCCCAGCGACCATGTGCCGTGGCTGACCGACCGCAAATGGGCGCATATCCGGCTGGAAGGCACCACCTTCGGCGGCGTGCCGCTGAATGTGGAGCTGAAGCTGGAGGTTTGGGACAGCCCGAATTCCGCTGGCATCGTCATCGATGCTGTGCGCTGTGCCAAGCTGGCGCTCGACCGCGGAATCGCCGGCCCGCTGGTCGGCCCGTCCAGCTACTTCATGAAGTCGCCGCCCGAACAGTTCACCGACCACGAGGCACGGGAACGCACGCTGCGCTTCATCGCCGGCGAACCGCTGGAGACCAAGCCGACCCGCCTGATGTGAGCGGCGGCATGGAAACCATCTTCATCCTGATCCGCCACGGCTCGCACGACCGGCTGGGCTCGGTCCTGTGCGGCCGCATGCCCGGCGTGACGCTGAGTGCCCAAGGCCGGGCGGAGGCCGACTTGCTGGCCGACCGCCTGTCGGGCCAGCGCCTGACTGCCGTGCTGTCCAGCCCGCTGGAGCGCGCCATTGAGACCGCCACCCCCATCGCCGAGCGGCAGGGCTTGTCGCCGACCATCGAACCGGCGCTGAACGAACTCGACCTCGGCGCCTGGAGCGGCAAGCGGTTCGAGGAGCTGCACGGCGATCCCGCCTGGGACCTGTGGAACCGGGCGCGCAGCCATGGCCGCCCCACTCCCGGCGAGTCACCCGGCGAATCCATGACGGAGGCGCAGACCCGGATCGCGTCCCTGCTCGACCGGCTGCGCCGCGCCCATCCCGGCGGCACGCTGGCCCTGGTCAGCCATGGCGACATCATCAAGGCGGCGCTGGCCCACGCCATGGGCCTGCCGCTCGATTTTTACGGGCGATTCGAAATCAGCCCGGCTTCCCGCAGCGTCCTGATCGCCGGCGATTGGGGGCTGAAGGTCCACAGCATCAACGAGGGTGCGGCATGACGAGCCTGACGGCCGACCAGATCCGCGAACGGGTGACAGAACTCGGCGACTGGTTCCACAACATCGACCTCAACGGCGTGCGCACGGCGCCCAATCATTTTCTCAACGACTACCCGAACGTGAAGTGGAAACGCTTCGAGCATGCGGTGCCGAAGGACCTGACAGGCCGCACCGTGCTCGACATCGGCTGCAACGGCGGTTTCTACTCCATCGAGATGAAGCGCCGCGGCGCCGACCGGGTGGTCGCCATCGACTTCGACGACCGCTATCTGGCCCAGGCGAAATTCGCCGCCGAGGTGACCGGCCAGGATATCGAATTCCACAAGATGTCGGTCTACGACGTCGCCAGGCTCGGCGAGAGCTTCGACGTCGTGCTGTTCATGGGCGTGCTCTATCACCTGCGCCACCCGCTGCTGGCGCTGGACCTGATCCACGACCATGTCGCCAGGGACCTGATGATCTTCCAGTCGATGCAGCGCGGCTCGGCCGAGGTGGCGCCGGTGCGCACCGACTACGACTTCTTCGAACAGGATCACTTCGACGATCCCGGCTATCCGAAGCTGCATTTCATCGAACACGACTACGCCCGCGACTGGACCAACTGGTGGGCGCCCAACGCCGCCTGCGCCGAGGCCATGCTGCGCAGCGCCGGCTTCGCCATCACCGAGCATCCGGAACGCGAGGTCTATGTCTGCCGCCGGGTCGACCGCCCGACCGAAGCCGGTGCGGTCTATCCGGCCCAGCCACAAGAAGACGCCGTGAAGAAAGGGACCGAGGGATGATCGAAGCCGCCAAGATCTGGAACGAGCCCAACAACAAGTCGCACTGGGACCCCAACCTCGACCCCGAATGGGACCTGTTCGCCCGCATGACCGTCCTGGCTGGGCAGGCGATCCTGGCGGAGAATTCCACCATCACCCGCGTGCTGGGCGGCATGTCGCCCATCGACCCGTCCTTCGTCCGCCGGCTGGAGGAACGCGGCGTGCTGGACGAAATCGACGTGGTGGCGGTCCATGGCTTCCCGCTCGACTGGAATCTCTGGCAGATCCAGGAGTGGCCGAACAAGATCGACGAGATCCGCGCCGTCACCAACAAGCCGATCTGGGTGACCGAGGCCGGCGTCTCCTCCTTCGGCGCCGAGGAGGTGCAGGCCTGGGGGGTCAAGCGCACCGCCGAGCTGTTGATCGGCAAGGTGCCGCGCATCCACTGGTACAGCCTGTACGACCTGCCCAGCCATTGGGAGGCCACCACCCGCCACAAGGAGGCGGAGGGGTCGTCCTACTACCGTCACTTCCACATGGGCCTGCTGCGCGCCGACGGCACGCCGAAACCGGCGGTGGAGGCCTTCGCCCCCTATGCCGGCCAGATGGGCATCTGCCAGTGGTTCCATTACGAGGACCACCGGCTTGACGAGGCGGTGGCTTGGCTGAAACGGCTGGGTGTCCGCCACCTGCGCACCGGCCTGTCCTGGGCCGACAGCTTCCGGCCGAACGCGCTGGACTGGTTCGACCGCCAGATGGAGGCGCTGGCCGATTTCGACGTCACCGTCACCTTCTGCTTCACCCCCGAACACCGCGGCGTCGAACCCCACCACACCAGCCCGCCCCAGGTGGCCGAGGAGTTCGCGGAGTTCTGCGCCGCCATGATCCGCCGCTACGGCACCACGCGGACGGCCGATTCCGCGTCGCCGATGGCGGCGGTGGGGTAAGGGGCGCGCAGAACCGGCAAAAGCGGTTCGGAAGGAGCAATCACCCGGCCGGGCATCTCCCTAGGATCGGTGCAGTCCAGCGCCATCACGGAGATGCCCCATGCCGGCCCGCCTTCGCGCGGCGGCGGTCGCCCTTTTGCTGTGGATCGGTTCGGCCCATGCGGCCCAATCGACAAATCCACCGCCGCCGCTGACCAACACCCGCTTTGACGAGGATTACCGCTATCTGCTCTCGCCCCAGGCCCGCTCCGGCGCCTTCTGGGAGCGGTTCAAGGCGATGCCGGTCACCAGCGACGGCACCGCCTCGCTCTCCACCGGGCTGGAGCTTCGTCTGCGCGGCGAGGCGATCCGCAACAGCGGCTGGGGACAGGACGAGCCGCGCAACGACGCCTACGGGCTGTGGCGCGCCCTGCCCTATGCCGACCTGCGCGTCGGGCAGAGCCTCCGCCTGTTCGGGCAGCTCGTCATGGCCGGCACGGCGGGCAAGCTGGACCCGCTCGCCCCGCCCGACGCCGACCGCATCGACCTGATGCAGGGCTTCGCCGACCTGAACGCTCCGCTGGGCGACGCCCAGGGCACGCTGCGCGTCGGCCGCCAGATGCTGGCCTATGGATCAGAGCGGCTGATCTCGCTACGCTACGGCGCCAACGTCCCGCGCTCTTTCGACGCGGTGAAGGGGATCGTCAGTGCCGGTCCCTGGCGCATCGACGCCTTCCTCGGCGGTCCGGTCCAGCCGACGCAGGATCTGTTTGACGACGGCCGCGATGCCAAACGCACCGCCTGGGCGCTCTACGCCACACGACCGCTCGATCTCGGCTGGACCGACAGCGCCGGGCTTGATGCCTACTACATCGGCTACCGCAACCGCCGCACCGGCTTCGACTCCGGCGTCGGGCGCGAACTACGCCACACCATCGGCCTGCGCAGCTTCGGCAAGGCCGCCGGCTGGGACTGGAACTGGGAGGCGATGGGCCAGTTCGGCCGCTTCGGCGGGGGATCGATCCGGGCATGGTCTCTCGCCACCAACAGCGGCTATCGCTTCACCACGCTGCCGCTGCAACCGCGCCTCAGCCTGAAGGCCAACATCGCCAGCGGCGACGGCAACCCGCGCGACGACCGGCTGGAGACCTTCAATCCGCTGTTCCCGCGCGCCAAATACTTCGGCGAGCTGACGCCGATCGGCCCCTACAATCTGATGAACCTGCACCCGACGCTCGACCTCGCCCTGACCGACGCGTTCAGCCTGTCCGCCTCCGCCATCGCCTATTGGCGCGAGAGCCTGGACGATGGGGTCTACGACCTGACCGGCGGCCTGCTGCGCTCCGGCGGCACGTCACGGGCACGCTATGTCGGCACCCAGGGCGAACTGGTGCTGTCCTACAGCTCCGGCCGTTCCTTCGAGGGGCTGGTCTCCTATTCGCTGTTCCGCCCCGGCCCCTTCCTGAAGGACAGCGGCCCGGCCAAGACCATCCACTTCGCCGGCATGGAGGCGGTTTTCAAATTTTAAAGACGGTGGCGCCGCGCCCGGATCGCGGTCTCGCGCGTTCAGACTATCGGGCAGAAAGCCCGAACGGACGAACAGCGGAAACAGGACCCGGTGGAGCGGCGAATACAGGACAGAAGACGAGGCAAGCCGTCCCTGAAGAAGGGGCGGCTGTTGCATGTCCGCTCCGGCCTGTCGCCGGAAAAGACGCTGCTGCTGCGCATCGGCATCGTCGCCGTCCTGATCGCGCTGGTCATCGCGGTGTTCTGGTTCGACCGCGACGGGCTGAAGGACCAGATCGACGGCCACATCAGCTTTCCCGATATTCTCTACTTCGCCATGATCACGGTGACCACCGTCGGCTATGGCGACATCGTGCCGGTCAGCCACACCGCCCGCCTGATCGACGCCTTCGCGGTCACGCCGATCCGCATCTTCATCTGGTTCATCTTTCTCGGCACCGCGTACGAACTGGTGGTGCAGAGGATCGTGGAGGAATTCCGATTGAGCCGCATTCAGAAGCAGTTGCAGGGGCACATCGTGCTGTGCGGCTTCGGGCACAGCGGGTTCATCGCCGCGCAGGAGACGGTCGCGAAGGGCCACCCCGCCGACCACATCGTCGTCATCGACGAATCGGAGGATCGCATCCAGCTGGCGGCCGAAGCCGGCTTCATCGGCCTGCTCGGCGACGCCACCAGTGAGGAAACGCTGACCAACGCCTGCGTCGGCAATGCCAAGGCGGTGATCGTCAGCACCGGGCGCGACGACACCACCATCCTGGTCATCCTGACCGTGCGCCACCTGTCCGCCGACACCAAGATCGTGGCGAACATCAAGCAGGAGGAGAACATCAAGCTCGCCAACCTCAGCGGCGCCGATCTGGTGGTGTCGCCGCCCAAGATCGGCGGCTATCTGATGGCCGACGCGGTGGAGACGCGCCACGCCACCCCCTTCCTGTGCGACCTGATGTCGACCGGCGGGCAGATGGTGCTCAGCGAGCGGCGGGCGGAGCCGGACGAGGTCGGGCTGACGATGGCGGAGGTCACCGGCGGCATGGTGGTGCAGATCCACAGCCACGGACGCGACATCCCCTTCACCGAACGCAACCGCCACATCATCCAGTCCCAGGACACGCTGCTGATCATCAGCCCGCCGGGCGACAGGGGTCAGCCCTTGTAGTGCCGCCCGAAGCGGTTGTTCAGGAAGGCGTCCAGCGGCACCTGCTCCTGCCGGATGAAGCCGGCCTGCGGGATGGAACCCTCGCGCAGCAGGTCCAGCACGGCGCAGATGCCGGCTGCGGTGGTGACCTGGATGGCGCTCCAGGTGCGGCCGGCGATCTGCTTGCTGTAGATCTTGGTGGCGAAGGTCTCCTGCCGCAGTTCACCCTCCTGCACGCCGGTGGCGGTCGCCAGCACCAGAACCACGTCCTGCAGCGTCAACGGCACCGCCGTCTCCAGCACGTCCTTCAGCAGGTGGCGCCGCTCGCCCAGCCGCAGGTCGCGGATCAGCAGGCGGACGATGTCGCGGTGGCCGGGATAGCGCACGGTCTTGTAATCGAGGTTCCGCACCTTGCCGGCCAGCGTCTCGCACAAGGAGCCCAGCCCGCCCGAGGTGTTGAACGCCTCGTAATCGACGCCGTCCAGCGCAAAGCGCTCGTCACCCTCCAGCGGCATCACTTCGTGCGGGCGGCCGTCGACGATGGCCTCGCACGGGTTGCAGTATTCGTTGATGAGCCCGTCGGTGCTCCAGGTCAGATTGTACTTCAGGGCGTTGGTCGGATACTGCGGCAGGGCGCCGACGCGCAGATGCAGGTTGTGCAGCTCGTCGAAGCGGCGGGCGAGGTCATGGCCGACGATTGAGATGAAGCCCGGCGCCAGACCGCATTGCGGGATCAGCGCGCTGTTGGCGGTTTCCGCCAGCGACTTCACCTTGCGGGTGGCGGCGACATCCTCGGTCAGGTCCAGGTAATGGGCGCCGGCCGCGACAGCGGCGGTGGCGATGGCCGGGGTCAGGGTGAAGGGGCAGGCGCTCAGCACCGCATGCTGGCCGGCCATGGCGGCGCGCAGAGACGCCGGATCCTCCACATCGACGCGCGTCACCCGCAGCCCGGCCTTTTCGGCGCGGTGGAGAAGCGCGTCGTCCCGGTCGCCGATGGTGACGGCGAAATCATTGGTCTCGGACAGCAGCGTGCCGATCATCGACCCGATCTTGCCGGCACCCAGAACCAGAACCTTCATCGTTGCCATCTCTCCCGCTCCTCTGTTTCAGCCGTCTGTGTTGGCGATTTGGCTCGCACACAAAAGGTGTCGGCGGTTGGGGGCGGGTTGAACCGGGCAATGCGCCGGGGAGGCAGGAGATTTCCGGCGGAATGACGGAAGTGCCGTTGAAATGACGGATGCGCTTTATCCCTCGCGCGGCATCGGCACCGGCGCTATCGTCGCAGCCGGTTTTCACCAAGCCCGGCCCGCACCCATGACCACGCGCCAACTGACCGCCCCGCACGCCGTCCTGCTGGAGGAGCCGCAACAGGGCGTCCCCCAGACCAGCGAGATGATCCGTGGCGAGCATTTCCGCATTCTGGAGGAGCGGGAGGGCTGGCTGCGGGCTGAGAATGCCTTCGACGGCCATGTCGGCTGGCTGCCGCCGGGAATTGCGCATCGGGAGCAGGTCGCCCCCACCCACCGCGTGCGGGCCCTGCGCGCGGACCTGCATCCTGGGCCGACGCACCGGGCGCCGCCGGTGGCGACGCTCAGCTTCGGGTCGCTGGTGACGCTGGACGGCCGGGCCGAGAATGGCTGGGTCGGCACCGACGATGGGCTTTGGCTGTTCGCAGGATGGCTGGCGCCGGTGGATGCGGCACCCGCGACCGACCACATCGCCACCGCCCTGCGCTTTTTGGAGACGCCTTATGTCTGGGGCGGGCGCAGCAGCTTCGGCATCGACTGTTCGGGGCTGGTGCTGACCGCCATGGCGGCGGCGGGCGTCGTCTCCCACCACAGCAGTGGCATGCAGCGCAAGGACGAGCGGCTGGGGGAATGGCTCTCCGACGATGGCCGTGACGTGGAGTACCGGCGCGGCGACATCGTTTTCTTCCCCGGCCATGTTGGGCTGATGGTGGACGGGACGAACCTGCTGCACGCCACCGTCTTCACCATGTCAGTCGTGATCGAACCGCTGAGCGAGGTCGCCAAACGCGCGGAGATCAACGGAGTCCGCCGTCCCAACATTACGCGGGCGTAGCGCCTCCCCGACCAGCAGCAGGGTCGGTCCCTTGCCGGCGGCCACCCCCTGCTCGGCCATCGCGCCGAGCGTCGTCCAGTAACGGCGCTCGTCGGGGCGGCAGCCGTTTTCCACCGCCAGCACCGGCGTGTCGCTGGACAGCCCGGCCTCGGTCAGCCCCTGCCCGACGGTGCGGGCCTGCTCGCGGCCCATATAGATCGCCAGCGTGCCCTGCGGATCGGCCAGCCGCGCCCAGTCGGGCTCGAACCGCTCGCCGTCGCGGCCATGGGCGGTGACGAAGGTGACGGCGCGCGACACCCCGCGCTTGGTCAAGGAAAGTCCCGTCGAGGCGGCACAGCCGAGCGCCGCGGTGATGCCGGGGATGACGCGCACCGGAATGCCGAGGCTGTCGAGATGCTCGATCTCCTCGCCGGCCCGGCCGAACACCATCGGATCGCCGCCCTTCAGGCGGACGACGCGCTTGGCCCGCCGGGCATGGAAGGCGATCAGCGCGTTGATCTCCCCCTGCGGCAGCGAATGCCGGCCAGACCGCTTGCCGACGCAGATGCGCTCCGCCCCAGGATGGGCGAGGTCGAGGATGCCGTCGCCGACCAGCGCGTCGTAGAGCACGACCTCGGCCGCTGCCAGCGCCTTGACGGCGGCGACGGTGAGCAGGTCGGGGTCGCCGGGACCGGCGCCGACGAGGGTCACTTGCCCCCACCTATCCTCCCCCGCTGGGCGGGGGAGGGACTGCCGCCACTCTCCAGAACAAGCACTTGTCCCCTCCCCTGCGAAGCGGGGGAGGGTCAGGGTGGGGGCACCGCCGCCAACACCCGCAAATCGCAGAAAAGCGAGGCGCGCCAACGCCGCGAGGCCATCACGCCACTTCGCGCTGATGAGCATGACGAAGCACCTCCTTGAGTTCTGGCACGCAGGAACCACAATTCGTGCCGGCCTTCAACGCCGCACCGATCTCCGCCACGCTGGTCAGCCGCCGGTCGCGGATGGCGCCGACCAGCCGGTTGATCCCGACGCTGAAGCAGGCGCAGACGATCCGCCCCTCATCGGCCTGAGCCCCCGGCGCCCGCCCAGCAAGCAGCCCGGCCCGCGCCCCATCGTCCAGCCCGTCGGCCTCCAGCAGCCCGGCGAGCCAGCCGCGCGGCGGCAAACGCCCGTCGGCGGCAACGAACAGGCAGGCCTCCAGCCGGTCCCCTGCCATCCACGCCATCCGCAGGCCGCCGCGCGCGTGGTCGCGGAACTCCACCGCCGCTTCGGCCGGGTCGAGACCGGGCAGCCATGCCGCGAGATCGGGAATCGCCCCGATCCCTGCCATCTCCACCAGATGCCCGCTCGCCACCGCGCGGCGCGCCCAATAGCCGCCATGGGCCGGCTCGACCGCCCGGCGGGTCAGCAGGAAGGCGGTCCAATGCGGCCGCCAGGGCTCCACCGTCGCCGGCATCCGCTTCAGGTCGGGTTGGCCGGAGAAAGGGTCCACCGCCTCGTCGTCGATCAGCCGGCCGATGACGCAGGCGCCGGTGAAGCGCTCGGTCCAGTGCATCGGCAGGAAGACGGTGCCTTCTGTTTGGGCATCGGTAACGCGGACCCGCGCCAGCGCCTCCCCCGCCGCCGTGGCGATCCGGGCAATTCCGCCATCGACCAGCCCCCGCGCCGCCGCATCCGCCGGATGGATGTCGAGCCGAGGCTCCGGCGCGTGGGCCGACAGCCGCGCCGACAGGCCGGTGCGGGTCATCGTGTGCCACTGGTCGCGCAGCCGCCCGGTGTTCAGCAGCAAGGCACCGTCCGGCACCGTGCGCGGCAGCGGCTTCGCTGTGACCGCCAGCATGCGCGCCCGCCCGTCGGCGGTGAAGAATCGACCATCGCCGAACAGCCGCTTCTGCGGCTCGCCCCCGGCACGCCAAGGCCAGGGGAAGGGAGCCAGCGCATCGTACCCGGCATCGTCCAGCCCGCTCAGCGCCCCGATGTCGAAGGCGCGCGTCCCGCCATTCTCGAAATCCGACAGCGCCGCATGCTCGCGGAACACCGCGGCGGCAGTCTCATACGGAAAGGCATCGCCAAACCCCATCCGCCGCGCGACCTGGGTCATGATCCACCAGTCGGCCCGCGCCTCCCCGGCTTCCGCCTTGAAGGCCCGCTGCCGCGAGATGGTGCGGTCGGAGTTGGTGACGGTGCCGTCCTTCTCGCTCCATCCCTTGGCCGGCAGGCGGATATGGGCGAAGCGGCCGGTGTCGGTGTCGCGGATGCAGTCGGAAACCACCACCGTCTCACACTTCGCCAGCGCCCGGCGGACGCGGCCGGCGTCGGGCATGCTGACGGCCGGGTTGGTCGCCATGATCCACACCGCCTTGACCGTCCCGGTCTTGATGGCGCGGAACAGGTCCACCGCTTTCAGCCCCGGCCTGTCGGCCATGCGCGGCGCGGTCCAGAAGCGGCCGACCCGCTCGACCTCTTCCGCCGAAAAGCCCATATGGGCGGCCAGCTGGTTCGCCAGCCCGCCGACCTCGCGCCCGCCCATGGCGTTCGGCTGCCCGGTGACGGAGAAGGGACCGCAGCCCGGCCGGCCGATGCGCCCAGTCAGGAAATGGACGTTCAGGATGGTGTTGACGGTGTCGCTGCCCTGGGACGACTGGTTGACGCCCTGCGAATAGACCGTCACCACCCGTTCCGTCGCCGCGAACTCGGCATAGAAGGCGGCGACCTCCGCCTCGTCCAGCCCGCAGCGGCGCGCCACCGTCGCCACATTCGGCGCATCGGCACGGGCGGCGGCCAGCGCCTCCTCCACCCCCTCGGCATGGGCGTTCACGTATCCGGCATCGCGATGCCCACGGCTGTCGAGATAGGCCAGCAGCCCGTTGAACAGCAGCGCGTCGGTGCCGGCGGTCAGCGCCAGATGGCGGTCGGCGGCATCGACGCAATCGGTCCGCCGCGGATCGATCACGACGATGCGCGTGCCCCGTTCCGCCCGCGCGGCGAGCAGCCGCTGGTTCAGCACCGGATGGCACCAGGCGAGGTTCGACCCCACCAGCACCACCAGATCGGCGCACTCGAAATCCTCGTAGGTCCCCGGCACCGCGTCGGCGCCAAGTCCGCGCTTGTGCCCGACCACCGATGACGCCATGCACAGCCGCGAGTTGGTGTCGATGTTCGCCGAGCCGATGAAGCCCTTCATCAGCTTGTTGGCGACGTAATAATCCTCGGTCAGCAGCTGGCCCGAGACGTAGAAAGCCACCGAGTCCGGCCCATGCTTGGCGATGGTCTCGGAAAAGCGCCGGGCCACTTCGTCCAGCGCCTCGTCCCACGACACCCGTTGCCCGCCGATCTCTGGATGGAGCAGCCGCCCCTCCGGCACCAGCGTGTCGGCCAGCGCCGATCCCTTGGAGCAGAGCCGTCCCCGGTTCGCCGGGTGGTCGGCATCGCCGCGCACGGTCACGGCGCCGCCATCCACTCCGTCCGCCGCCACCGTCGCGATCACCCCGCACCCGACCCCGCAATAGGGACAGGTGGTCT